>NZ_VRVD01000028.1:0-22969 GCF_008040015.1 Methylobacterium sp. WL18
GGCCGCCGCCGCGCTGGCGGACTCGGACCTGTTCGCTTCGGCCGGGACCCTGGAGGACGCGGTGCTGCGCTTCACGGCGATCCGCGGGATCGGACCCTGGACCGCGCAGTACATCGCCATGCGGGCCCTCAAGCTGCCGGACGCCCTGCCGGTGGGGGATGTCGGCCTGTTGCGCGCCCTCGAGACCGGCACCGGCCGCCCCAGCCCGGCCGCACTCCTCGCCCGGGCCGAGGCCTGGCGGCCGTTCAGGGCCTACGCGGCCCAGCACCTATGGGCCGCCGATGAAGCGGCCGTGAAGGGGCGGTGAGGCGAGCGGTGGGCTTCCTTTTCCCCATGGTCAGGCCGGGTTAACGTTAGGGCCGGCCAGGGGCCTGGTTGATGTCGGAACTGGACGAGGAAGCGCGCGACAAGCTTGTCGAGAACGAACGCATCAAATTCTCTGCCACCTATGCCAACGGCCTGGCTGTCGCGATCTTCGCCGTGGGCGGTTTCGCGCCGTTCATATCGACCGCCCTGTCGGATCGCCCGCATTTCGCGCCCGTACTCATCGCGATGGCGGTTTGCTGGATCAGGATTGGCGCGCCATACATTGGAGCGTGCGGCACGCACTTCGGGATCATCGCCCATGACGACATCCCAGTTCCTTCTCCTGCTCGCGGTGCCATTTGGCGGCGGCGTGCTGGCCTTCGGCGCGCTCTGGTTCGGCCAGCGTTCGCACTGAGACGGGGTCTGTCCCACCCGCGCCCTCATCGCTGAGGCGCCCGAGCGTAGCAGAAGCCTCGTAGGAGGCCTCCAGCCAGCCGCACGATCCCGAGAGTTCTCCTTCGAGACTGCTGTGCAGCACCTCAGCGATGAGGAGGCGGGTTGGAAGCCCATCACAATCTCGCTTCGCTCACCGCCCGAACCGCTCGAATTTCGGGAAGCTGCGCGCCATCATCAGGCCGACCTCGCCGCGGTGACCCAGCCATTTCTCGAGAACCGACGCGTTGGCGAGCCGCCCCTCCGGTGAGCCGTCCTGCCAGGGGAGACCATCGGCCAGGCGGAAGACGTGCGCGTCGGTGAGCCCGCCGCTGCGGCAGCGCTGGAGCCGGACGCCCTTGCCCCGGGAGAGTTCGGCCACCTCCGAGATCGGGAAGATCAAAAGCAGCTTCTCGGTGTTGACCACCGCGACGTGATCGCCGTCGGCGGGGACGAGCACCACGGCCGTCGCGTCGCCGTCCAGGCCGAGCACGCCCTTGCCCTTGCGGGTGTTGGCCACCAGCGCGTCGGAGGGCGCCACGAAGCCGCGCCCGTCCGAGCCCACGATCAGCAGCTTGGTCTCCGGCTTGTAGGGCAGCGCAGCCACCACTTCGGTGCCGTCGTCGAGATCGACCATCAGCCGCACCGGATCGCCGAATCCGCGCCCGCCCGGCAGCTTCGACGCCTCGATGGTGAACACCTTGCCGTTCGAGGCGAGCAGCAGGATCTTTTGGGTGGTCTCGCTCGGGAAGGCGATCTTCAGCCCGTCGTCACCCTTGAACGCCACCCCCGACAGATCGGCGACGTGGCCCTTGAGCGCCCGGATCCAGCCCTTGGTCGAGACGATCACGGTGATCGGCTCGCGCTCGACCAGGGCGGCGGTGAAGTCGATGCCGCCGACATCCGGCGGGCTCGCGAGCGTCGTGCGGCGCTTGCCCAGCTTGGTCTCCGGTCCGAAAGTCTTCTTCACGGCGCGGATCTGGGCCTGGATCGCCTTCCACTGTGCCGGCTCGGAGGCGAGCAGCGCGTCGATCTCGGCCTTCTCGGCGGTGAGCGCGTCCAGCTCGCGCTTCAACTCCATCTCTTCCAGCTTGCGCAAGGAGCGCAGGCGCGTGTCGAGGATCGCGTTGGCCTGGATCTCGGTCAGCTCGAACCGCGCCATCAGGGCCGGCTTCGGCTCGTCCTCCTCGCGGATGATGCGGATCACCTCGTCGAGGTCGAGATAGACGATCAGCAGGCCGCCCAAGATCTCCAGGCGTCTATCGATCTGCCCGAGGCGGTGGCGCGAACGGCGCTGCAGCACCACGCGGCGATGGTCGACCCATTCCCGCAGGCACTCGGTGAGCCCGATCACCTTCGGCACGAGGCCGCCGACCAGGACGTTGAGGTTGAGCGGGATGCGCGCTTCCAGCTCGGTCAGCCGGAAGAGTGATTCCATCAGGATCACGGGATCGACCGTGCGCGAGCGCGGTTCCAGCACAACGCGCACGTCCTCGGCCGATTCGTCGCGCACGTCGGCGAGCAGCGGCAGCTTCTTCTCTTGGAGAAGCTCGGCCATCTTCTCGATCAGCCGGCCCTTCGGGATGCCGTACGGGATCTCGGTGACGATGATGTTCCAGGTGCCGCGGCCGAGATCCTCCTTGTGCCAGCGGGCCCGCACCCGGAAGGCGCCGCGACCGGTCCGGTAGGCCTCGGTGATCGACTCCGCCGAATCGACCAGGATGCCGCCGGTCGGGAAGTCCGGCCCCTGGACGAAGCTGTTGAGCTGCGCCGAGGTCGCCCCGGGATGGCTGATCAGGTAGAGCGCCGCGTCGCACAACTCGGCGGCGTTGTGGGGCGGGATCGAGGTCGCCATGCCGACCGCGATGCCCTGGCTGCCGTTGGCCAGCAGGTTCGGGAAGGCGGCCGGCAGAACCACCGGCTCGTCCTTCTCACCGTTGTAGGACGGGCGAAAATCGACCGTGTCCTCGTCGATCCCGTCGAGCAGCAGCCGGGCGACCTCGGTGAGCCGGGCCTCGGTGTAGCGGTAGGCGGCCGGGCCGTCGCCGTCGATGTTGCCGAAATTGCCCTGCCCGTCGACCAGCGGATAGCGCTGCGCGAAGTCCTGGGAGAGCCGCACCAGGGCGTCGTAGATCGCCTGGTCGCCGTGCGGGTGGAAGTCACCCATCACGTCGCCGACGATCTTGGCGCATTTCTTGTGCGCGGTGTTCGGGTCGAGGCGCAGCAGCCGCATGCCGTACAGGATGCGCCGGTGCACGGGCTTCAGCCCATCGCGGGCATCCGGTAGCGCCCGGTGCATGATCGTGGAGAGCGCATAGGCGAGGTAGCGCTCTTCCAGCGCGGATTTCAGCTCGACGCTCTCGATCCCGTCGCCGGACGGCGGCTCGAAGGGCTGGCCCATGACGGCTCCTTAACGTTTCGACTTCGGTGCCGATTCACGGTCCGTCATTCCGGGGCCGCGAAGCGGAGCCCGGAATCCAGACGCGCCGCCAGAGCCGGACCTGGCGGACAGCGCCGCGTTCCTCCGGTTTGGCATGGCGGCTCTGGATTCCGGGCTCGCCTGCGGCGCCCCGAAATGACAGTCCGTGAGGCAAGAACGGAACGCGAACATTACTCGGCCTCGCGACCGAGCGCAACGAATCGCGCGCGCTCCTCCGGCACGGCGAGGCCGCGCGGACCCCAGACGTGCCGGTCGAGGAAGTATCCCGTCAAGGTAAACCCTTGGGCAACGCCGTCGGGCCCCGGGGATCCGCCCGCGTGCAGGAAGGTCGGCAGCGCCAGCAGCCGATCGCGAAACGGCTCCCCCGCCGAGGCGCTGACCGCCCGGCCGCTCTTCGGCGACACGTAGGCCAGGGCGTCGTTGCCGCCGGTCGCCGCGCAGGCGGTCAGGTCGAGGCCGAAGCCGAGTTCGGACAGGATCTCCAGCTCGAACCGTACCATCAGGGGCGGCGCGACGGCCGGGTCGTCGAGGTGTTCGACCAGCACGCCGGCCGCCTCGTAGAGTGCCGGATGCGGATCCCGCTCTGGCAGGAGCCGCAGCAGGGCCGCCATGTGGCTGAGACCGTAGAGCGCGATGCCCGACCCGATCATCCGCGAGACCTGGGATTCCAGCGGCTCCACGGTGTAGGCGCCGAGCCCCTCGTCGAGCCGCGCCCGCCAGCTCAGCCGGACCCGGTTGCCGGGCTGGAGCACCGGCTGCATCCGGCGCGAGCGTCCGCCGTGCACGAGGCCGAGATGGCGCCCGTGGGACTCGGTCATCGCTTCCAGGATGACGCCGGTCTCTCCGTGCCGGCGCAGGCCGAGCACCAGGGCGTCGTCGGTCCACTGCATCGGGTTCCCATGACCGGTGGGCGTGGCGCGGATCGTCGAGCACCGGCGATCCGCAAGAGACCTCCATATAAGCGCTCCTCGGCTGCCACGCCGCCCTTGCGCGCCGGCGGCGCGGCTTTAGCGTGGCCGTGAAGGAATCACGCCCATGCGCCGCGCCGCAGTTCCGATTCTTGTCCTGGCCCTGACACTCACCGGCGCGCGGGCTGCGCCCAAGGCGGCGAAGCCAACCGCCGAGGATGCGCCCTCCCCAGCCTTGAAGCAGCGGATTGCCACGCTCGCCCTGAAACAGGTCGATTTCGGTTCGGTCTCGCTCCTGCCGGTGCGGTTCGCGGGCAGCCGGCTCGCAGGGCCGATCGAGGATGGCGGCCGGACGATCTACTGCGTGTCGAGCCGGATGAGTGGCCGGACCTTCGGCAAGCCCGAGCGGCCCAAGGCGGTGATGCGCTACGCCGCCGACCGGCTGGACGTGATCGACGACGACGAGGTCTGCACCGGCCATCGCAGCCAGCCGTTCCCGGAACTCGACGCCCTGGGCAACGCGCGGTGAGCCGGCCGCGTTGACCGCCATGCCCTCGACACGCGCGCGCACCCTCGACCTCAGCCTCGACCTGATCGCGCGTGCCCACGCTACGCCGGTCCCGGACGATCCGAGCGCGCTCGACCTGCTCAGCGACGCGGAACTGCGTCCCGGTCTCGAAGCGATCACGGCCGGGCGGGAGGGGCATGACCTCTGGGTGTTCGCCTACGGGTCCCTGATGTGGCGGCCGGAATTTCCGGTGGCCGAGAGCCGGATCGGGACCGTGCGGGGCTTCCACCGCCGGTTCTGCCTGCTCCAGCGCCGGTTCCGCGGCACGCCGGAGCGGCCGGGTTTCGTCCTGGCGCTGGATCGCGGCGGCCTGTGCAAGGGCGTCGCGTTCCGTCTGCCGGGGACGGAAATCCGCGAGGCGCTGATGCCGGTCTGGCGGCGGGAGATGCGCGGCCGCGGCTACGTCGCCCGCTGGCTGCCGGTGGCGACCGAGGCCGGGACCGTCTCGGCGCTGACCTTCCTGGCCAACCGTGCCAACGAGCGCTACGCGGGCCGTCTCTCGGACCCGGACATCGCTGACAAGATCGCGGCCGCCCGCGGGCATGCGGGGCCGAGCGCCGAGTACCTGTTCCGGACCGTCGAGGCTTGCGAACGGCTTGGGATCCGCGACCGCCACCTCTGGAGCCTTCAGGCCCTCGTGGCCGCGCGGCTCAAGGCCAATGCAGCGCGGCAGTGAGCTTCACGACCAGGCGCGCTTCATCGCGATCACCACCCGGCCGCCGGCATGCTCGGTATCCGGGTTGCGCGGCTCGCGGATACCCGGCGCCCGCCCGGTGGTGAGATAGACGACGAGGGTGAGGGCGAGGAGGATCTTGGTGCGCATCGCAACGCTCAGGGTTGAGCGAGCGTGCATAGGATCGATCGGTTTTTACGAAGTTGCCGCCAGGCTCACAGGCAGTGGTTGTGGGCAGTTCCATCGATCGTGGTGAACGAAGCGTTGCTGGTCGGCCGCGTTCGCCTTGGGTACGCTACCTTCTCGCGTCCCTGGCAGCACGTCTTAGTTCCTTGAAATCGCATGGCGATTCCGAAAGACGGGATTCGACTTTCACGCCTCATGCTTTATGCCGCCGGCCCAGGATCTCCCGGGGCGAGGACAGGATGCGGCTGCGGATCGGTGTGGCTCTGGCGATTCTGGTGGTTGCGGTCGCGGTGCTGGCCGCGGGTCCCTGGCCCCACGGCTTCCGGCTGTTCGACGTCCTGACCGGGGGGACGCCTCTCCTGCCGGACGGGTCGCGGCCGGTGGCCGGCGCCACGGAACTCGCCGGCAACGCCACGCTGGGCGCCGGACAGCGTCCGGCGACCCTGCGGCTCGCCTGCGACCCGGCTGGGGTCGGCCTGTCGGCTGTCCTGACGGTCCAGCGGTTCACGGATTTGGCGGACGGGTTCGATGTGGCCGGCCTCGACGGAAAAGGGCCGCCGCTCACCAGCATTTTGGTATCGAGCGCCGGGAGCGTCCGCTCCGTGCGGATGGCGGCGCAAGGGGCTGTCTCGACCGATCCCGACAAGCAGGCTAGCCTGACGGTCACCGGCGCCCACCGGGGCGAGGACCCATTGCGTGGCATCGCCCTGGCGCTTGCCCAGCCTGGTACCCGGATCACCTGGACGCAGGCCAGCCCGCGCGCTGGGGACCAGTCCCTCGTGGCGAGCTTCTCGGTGGCGGAGGGTGATGCGGCAGCATTGAAGGCCGCGCTGAACAGCTGCCTCGCGGTGCCGTAACGGCGCTTGGCACCGACCGCGACATGCGAACCAGGCGTCGGGCCCAGAAAGGCGCCGGGCGTTTGGATCTGCAGCCAAGCTGACAGCGGATGTCTACGAGAAGCCGCGTGCGCTGACAGTGTACTCCGCCATCGAACACGCAACGTCCGTCGGGCGCTCTGGCGGCAAGATACAAGTGTACGGTCTGGGATCGAACGATCGTTCCCAGACCGCAATGCCGAACGAACTGTCCGGCGGGTGGAAGCAGGACGGCTCGACGTCCTGCTCCAAGAAGAAGACGCCTCACCCTGTTCGGTGTGGCCTCCAGAACGGCTTGGCGCCGGGAAACGGCCCTAAGCGGAGCGAAATCAGCGCCCTTTCTTGTAGAGCTTGCTGGCGATCTCGAAGATTTCTTCCGGCGCGTAATCCGGCGCGAAGGCGCCGTAATTGCCGTCGAGTTCCGGGATCTTGCCGCCCTCGGGATAGCCATCGACCACTTCGAGGTTGCCCGGCGGATCCCCCGGCAGCGCCACCTCGTCGTTCGACCAGACGCCGGCAGCTTCCTGATAATCCGCTTCGCTGAACGTGTAGAGGCGCCGGTGCTTGCCCTCGTCGAGGTATTTCTGACACTCAGGGACCCGCGACAGGTCGATGTTCGGGGTCGGCAGCATCTTCTCGATCTCGACGCCGGTAAGCTTCTTCAGGGCCAGCGCGTAGGCATGAGCGTGCAGCGAGCCGCGGACCAGAAGATAGGCACAGACTTCCCGGCCGGTCGGCTCGGACATGGTCTCGTAGACCCGCAGCTTGTGGATGCGGGCGCCGCATTCCAAATGGAAGTTGTGCAGCAGGTCGATGATCAGGTTACCGGTCGTCGTGACCATGTCCATGTTCCAGGACGCGGCGTTGGAATTCATCGGCATGGCGCCACCGCCATTCGCCAGGAAGCTGCCGGCGAGGCGGACATCCTGCATCTCGGCAAACGGTGCCTTCGAGATGTCGACGTCCTTCTTCGGGTTGCCGGGACCATTGTTCAGCATGGCGATGCCGGTCGAGACGAGTTCGACGTGCCCGATCTCTTCGGCGAAGATGCTCGATACGAGGCTATAGAACGGCCGGAGTTTGGTCTTGTTGCGGAAATTGAAGCTCTGGAACATGTAGTTCCCGAGGGTCGACATCTCGCCGTACTTGCCACCGAGCAGTTCCTGCAGGGCGGCGGCTGCGTTGGGCTCGGGCTTTTTCGGCTCCGGCAGCTCCGTCAGCAGACGGTCGATCTTCATGAACATGCGGGCGGCTCCGTTTGCGCGAGGTGCGCATGGAACCTACCGGCGAGGGACATACATGTTCCTGCCGGCGACCGAGCTTCTTTTGCCGCCCACGCGGGAACGTTTCGGCTCCGGGAGCTCGATAGCCGGGGAAGAAAATTCTAAGGGTGGCGTCGCTGTACCGTCGGATCGTTGACAACCGCAACAGGTAAATTCGGCCGGATCAACCGCGTTCCTTGAGCATGCCGCCGACGTCTGGCGCTGCCCTGAGGTCGCGGCGTCACGCTGCTTCGCCGGTCCCTTTTGCAGCACGACGGAACCCCAGACCTCGGGCTGCGTGCGGTTCCCGAACCAAGATATCATCGATCTGTACGCCCGCGTGCCGGTCGGCACGCGGGCGGTGGTGCTGGCGGCAAGCGGTTCGGCGGCGAGCTAGCTCACCTCCACCTGCACCACCCCCGGCACGGTCCGGAGCAGGCCGGCGAGCTGGGGGGAGGCCTGGAATTTGCCCGGCAGCCGGATCTCGACCTCGCGGCCGCCGCCGTCGAGCTTGAGGATCAGCGAGACCTCGCTCTCCCCGCGCATCGACAGCCGCTGCTGCACCGGCGCGACCCCGCGCGGGTCGCTCAGGTGGATGCGGATGCCCTTCTGGTGGCGGGCGACCGCGTGGTCGAGGGGTTCCGCGGTCAGGATCCGGGCGCGCACGTCCTCGCCCTCCAGGTTCGCCTGGAGTTGGAGCACCAGGGGCCGGCCCGGTTCGAGGATGTCGCGGTACTGGCCGAGCCCTTCCGAGAAGATGATCGCCTCGAAATGGGCGGTCCGGTCCGACAGGGTGACGATGCCCATCTTGTTGCCGGTCTTGGTGCGCCGCTCCGCCCGGTCGAGCACCGAGGCGGCGACCCGGCCGACGCTGCTGGTCCCGGCCCGGACCGAGCGGCAGAAATCGGTCCAGCTCTGCACCCGCAGCTTGTCCAGCAGGTCGCCGTACTCGTCGAGCGGGTGGCCCGAGACGAAGAAGCCGATCGCCGTGTATTCGCGCTTGAGGGTGTCGGCCATCGGCCAGACCTCGTGCGGCGGGATGCGCAGGGACACGTCGTCCGCGACCACGCCGCCGAACATGTCGGTGACGCCGGTGGAGGCGGCCTCTGCGGCGCTGGCCGCGAGCTTCATCATCGGCTCGACCGCCGCGAAGGCCCGGGCCCGATCGGGCTCGATGCAGTCGAGGGCGCCGGCCTGGACCAGGCTCTCCAGGGTGCGCTTGTTGATCATCCGCGGGTTGAGCCGGCGGGCCAGGCAGGCGAGATCCTTGAACGGGCGGTCGCCCCGCGCCTCGACCAGCGCCCGCACCGCCTCCCGGCCGACGCCCTTAATGGCGGCCAGCGCGTAGAAGATCTTGCCGTCGCGCACCTCGAACACCTCGCCGGAGGTGTTGATCGACGGCGGCTCGACCGTGATCCTGAGGCGCTGCGCGTCCTGGCGGAATTCGGCGAGCTTGTCGGTGTTGTCGATGTCGAGCGTCATGGCGGCCGCCAGGAACTCGACCGGGTGGTTCGCCTTGAGGTAGCCGGTCTGGTAGGTCAGCAGGGCGTAGGCCGCCGCGTGGCTCTTGTTGAAGCCGTAATCGGCGAACTTGGCCAAGAGGTCGAAGATCTCGTTGGCCTTGGCCTTGGCCAGCCCGCGCTCGACGCAGCCCTTGAGGAACCGGTCGCGCTGCGCGTCCATCTCGGCGCGGATCTTCTTGCCCATGGCGCGGCGGAGCATGTCGGCCTCGCCGAGCGAGTAGCCGGCCAGGACCTTGGCGATCTCCATCACCTGTTCCTGGTAGACGATGATGCCGAAGGTCTCCTTCAGCATCGGCTCCAGCTTCGGATCCGGGTACCAGGACGCCTCGTTGCCGGCGTCGCGCCCGAGCTTGCGCTCGCAATAGACCGGGATGTTGGCCATCGGGCCCGGCCGGTAGAGGGCGACGAGGGCGATGATGTCCTCGAACCGGTCGGCCTGCATCTCGCAAAGCGCCTTGCGCATGCCGGCGGATTCCACCTGGAACACCCCGACCGTCTCGCCCCGGCCCATCGGCGTGTAGGTGTTCTTGTCGTCGAGTGGCAGTGAGGCAAGGTCGATCTCGATGCCGCGCTGCTTCAGCAGGTCGGTGCAGCACCGCAGCATCGTCAGGGTTTTCAGTCCCAAGAAATCGAACTTCACGAGGCCGGCCTGCTCGACCCACTTCATGTTGAACTGGGTGACCCGCATCCCGGTCTTCGGGTCTCGGTAGAGCGGCACCAGCTCTTCGAGGGGCCGGTCGCCGATCACCACGCCGGCCGCGTGGGTCGAGGCGTGGCGGTGCAGGCCCTCGAGCTTCTTGGAAATGTCGATGAGCCGGGCGACGATCGGCTCCTCCTCCATGGCCTGCTGGAGCTTGGGCTCGCCCTCGATCGCCTGGGCGAGCGTCACCGGGTTGGCCGGGTTCTGCGGCACCAGCTTGGTCAGCTTGTCGACCTGCCCGTAGGGCATCTCCAGCACGCGGCCGACGTCGCGCAGCACGCCGCGGGCGAGCAGCGTACCGAAGGTGATGATCTGCCCGACCTGTCGCTCGCCATAGCGCTGCTGCACGTAGCGGATCACGCGCTCGCGGCCCTCGACGCAGAAGTCGATGTCGAAATCCGGCATCGAGACGCGCTCGGGGTTGAGGAAGCGCTCGAACAGAAGGCCGAAGCGCAGCGGATCGAGGTCGGTGATCAGCAGCGACCAGGCCACCAGCGAGCCGGCGCCGGAGCCGCGGCCGGGGCCCACCGGGATGTCGTGGTCCTTGGCCCACTTGATGAAGTCCGACACGATCAGGAAGTAGCCCGGGAACTTCATCGTGACGATGACGTCGAGCTCGAAGGCGAGGCGCTTGCGGTAATCGTCCTCCGAGAAACCGGGCGCGGTGCCGTGCTGCTTCAGCCGCAGCTCCAGCCCGGCTTCGGCCTGCCGGCGCAGCTCGGTCGGCTCGTCGGCCGCCACCGCCTGCACGGGGGCGTCGGCCGCCTCCGCCAGGGCCTCGGCCATGGGCGCTGTCTCACCCGCCGCCACCGAGCCGAAATTCGGCAGGATCGGCTTGCGGGTCCGGGCCCGCACGGCGCAGCGCATAGCGATCTCGACCGTGGCCTGGAGCGCGTCCGGCAGGTCGCTGAACAGTTCGCCCATCTCGGCGCGGGTCTTGAAGGCGTGGCGCGGGGTCACCCGGCGCCGGCGCTCGTCCGACACGAGCCGCCCGTCCGCGATGGCGAGCAGCGCGTCATGGGCGTCGTAATCGTCGGGCTTGGCGAAGAACGGCTCGTTGGTCGCTACGATCCCGAGACCCTGCCGGCCGGCGAGGTCGAGCAGCGCCGTCTCGATCCGCCCCTCCTCGGGCGAGCCGTGGCGCTGGATCTCGATGTAGAGCCGGTCCTCGCCGAAGGCCGCTTTCAGCTGCTTGAGGCGGCTCAGCGCCAGCTCCGGCCGCCCGGCCCGGAACGCCGCGTCGAGGGGACCCGACAGGCCGCCGGTGAGTGCGATCAGGCCGGCCCCGGCCTCGGCGAGCGCAGCGGCCTCGACCCGGGGCGCCTCGCCGAGCGCGGTGTCGAAATAGGCGCGGCTCGCCAGCCGCAGCAGGTTGGCGTAGCCGGTCTCGTCCTGCGCGAGCAGCACGACGCCGTGGCTCGTCGGAGCCGTGCGCTGGTGCGGGTCGGCCGCCTCGAACGCCACCGACAGCTGCACGCCGGCGATCGGCTGGACACCCTCCCCGGCCGCCTTCTCGGAGAATTCCAGAGCCCCGAACAGGTTGTTGGTGTCGGTGAGCGCCAGCGCCGGCTGCCGGTCCGCGACCGCGGCCTTCACCAGGGAGCCGACCTTCAGCGCGCCTTCGAGAAGGGAATAGGACGAATGGACGTGGAGGTGGACGAATCCGACCTCCTTGAGCTGGCGTGGCATGGCCGACCTTGATCCGGGGTCGTCCAACATCCCCGCTCGGCCTTGCCAAGTCGATGTATGGCGGAGCCGAACGTGACGATATCCACCGGTCGTGCTTCCGGCGCACCAGGTCGGGCGCGCTGTGTGGATAATCGGCTCGGACGGATCGAATGCCTGTGTATAAGCCACTCCGGGGCCGGAACTCGGCCCGGATGTGAAGAGCCCGGCTAACGAACCGGTGCCAACGCTATCGCCCAGGCAGCGACCGCCGCGAACAGCATCCCGAAGGCCATGAACTCGACCACCCCGGTCAGGACCAACCGCTTCAGCATCGTCGCGCCTCCCGTGTTCCAGCTCCATTATGTTCATGTTTTGTTCTGAAGATAGAGGCGGGGCCGATGCGGCGCCTGCGGCTTTACATCATAGTAAACAAATAGTGGCTTGATGGAGATCGGGCGGGCTGCCATGTCCTCGCCTATCGGGACGTTCGTTATTTGACCGGGGGGGGTCGAGGGAGCAGGCTATTCCCGCGCAACACATTGGGGATCGGATCCAGGTCGCGCTGGTGGCCGTCGGGACGCACGGCGACGTGCTGCCGTTCATCGCGCTGGGCCACATGCTCCTGGCCCGCGGGCACGGCGTCACCTTGGCCGCTCCGGCACCGTTCGAGGCGATGGCGCGGCGCGCGGGCCTGTACTTCCAGCCCCTCGGCACGGCCGCCGACTACGAGGCCGTGATCGGCCAGCCCGAACTCTGGCATCCGCGCTGGGGCTTCCGTCCGATGTTCGATTTCGCCCTGGGTGTGGCGGAGACGACGTGCCTCTGGCTCGGGGCCACCCGGGCGCGCGGGGTCGATCAGATCGTGGTCGCCTCGCCTCTGGCCTGGGGCGCGCGGCTCGCCCAGGAACTCTACGACATCCCGGCCGCGACGCTGCACGTGATGCCGTTCCTGATCGAGAGCCGGTCCGATCCGCCCAGGCTGCCGGGACTGCCGCTGCCGCGGATCCTCCCGGCGGCGTTGCGGGCCTGGCTCAACCAGGGCGCCGACACGGTGGCGGTCGGCCCGTTCACGCTGCCGCCCCTCAACGCGTTGCGTCAACGCCTCGGCCTCGATCCGGTGACCCGGCTGCGGCATTGGTGGAACAGTCCGACCCGCATGCTTCTGATGTTCCCGGATTGGTACGCCGCGCCCCAGGCGGACTGGCCGTCCCAGGCGGTGCAGCTCGGCTTCCCGCTGGTCGACCGGTTCGGCGACGTGCCGGCGATGCCGGCGGAACTCGAGACCTTCCTGGCCGAAGGCGACGCGCCGATCGTGTTCACCTACGGCTCGGCGATGCGCCAGGGCGCCGCGTTCTTCGAGACCGCTCTGGAGGTCTGCCGGCGGATGGGTCGACGTGGGGTGCTGCTCGCTCCCCAGGACGGCCAGATCCCGATGCCACTACCGCCCGGGATCATCCACCTGGCCTACGCGCCGTTGAGCGCGTTGCTGCCGCGCAGCGCCGCACTGGTCCACCACGGCGGCGTCGGGACGGTGGCGCAGGCCCTGGCTGCGGGCATCCCGCAACTCGTCGTCCCGGTGGCGTTCGATCATTTCGACGAGGGGCGGCGCCTGAAGGACCGGACGCTGGGCACCACCTTGAGCCGCCACGCCTTCCGTCCGGCCCGGGCCGCCCGGGTCCTGGGACGGCTGCTGGCCGACCCGGCGGTGACGCGCGCTTGCGCCCAGGCCAAGGCGCACTTGGCCGAGAGCCCCGACGCGATCATCGCCGCTTGCGACCGCGTCGAAGAGCTGGCGTTTCTTACGGTCGAGCGCGGACCCGGCCTGAAGGTCGCAGAGGCCGGCCGCCGATGAGGGCTCGGGGCGACTGGAAGGCATAGCTCCGCTGAGTCGATGGCTTTGCCGGCCTTCAGGGGCTTCGCGACATCCGGAAATCACGGATCCGCGGTGCTTGGCCCGACGGTGCGGCGAGCCACGCGCGCCGCTGCTTGATCAGCGCCTTGAGCCGTGCGCGTCGCGGGTTCGACCGAACGCAGTCGCAGCCGTCGAGGTCCGTCGGCTCGCAGCTGAGGATCGATGCCACCATCACCGCGATCGCGAGGATCGCCAGCGCCGCGAGGGGCCAGGCGAGGCCGAGCCCGACCAGCGCGGCGATCGCAAGTTTACCGGCCAGTGAGCCGACGATCTTGGCTTTCATCAGGACGAGCAGGGTGCCGCCGCCGCCTCCTCCGCCGCGCAGGGCCCGGACGATCCGCTTGCGGAACCGATGCTGCGCGGCGAGGGCTTCCAGGCGTCGCAGCTGCCGGCGAACCCGCGCGATCCCCGAAGAGACCGGATCCGAACGGAGGTTGGTACGCGATTGATCCATCACCGGCCCTCCCGGTTCTCGTTCGATCTGCCTCTCCTCGATGTCTAGCGCGACCGTACAAACCGGTCGACAAGACCGATCCGGGCAAGGCTTGCTCCGGCGGCTCAAGGCCATGATTTGGACGACGGACCGGAGCAACACGGCGTTGATCCGACGATCCTGATCCGGAGGTTGCGGTGATCCGCCTGCTGTCGAGTGTCATGCTGCTGGGATTGATTCAGAGCGCCCAGGCCGCGGATTACATCGTGGATTACCGGGACCGCGGCTTCCGGGATGCCGAACCCTCGGTGGCGCCGGACGAGCGGGCCCGTCTCGCGCGGGTCATGGCCGAAGAGGCTCCGCAAGCCCTGCGCACGGAACTGGGGCCCAACTTCGTGGTGCTGGGGGCTGCCGCCGGTGCGTTCACGCGGCCCGGCAGCCGCGAGCGCGCCTATCTCGTTCAGCGGACGGCGCCGGTGGCGAGCGAGCCGTTTCCGAATGCGGTAGCACCCATCCTCGTCGTTCTCGGCGACGGCGCGAAGGCGCACTTCTTCCGCCTGCCCAAGGACGTCCAGTATCAGCGCCTCGCCGCCGCGGTCGATGCCGATCGCGACGGACGCAGTGACGTGCTGCTCGAATCCGGCTTCTACAACATGGGTGAGAGCGTCACGGCGCTCACCGCGGTCAAGCTCGATCCGGGCAGCGGGCTGGCGACGCCGGGCCAGGTCATCCGGGATGTCTTCACCGACAGCTGCGACGGCGGCACGGCCCGCAAGAGCCGGACGGCGTCGACCCTGTCCCTCGACGCGGCGGGACAACTCGTCACCCGGCGCTACCAGCTCCCCTGTCGATGAAGGATCCCGAGCGTCTCGGGATGCCGAACGGCCGGGATTCCGCGAGCCGCGCCCTCAATCGAGCGGCGTGATCAGCCCATCGCGGATCGTCACCCGGCGGTCCATGCGGGCGGCGAGCTCCAGGTTGTGGGTCGCGACCAGGGCCGCGAGGCCCGAGGCCCGCACCAGCGACATCAGCACCGAGAACACGTGGCCGGCGGTACCGGGGTCGAGATTCCCCGTGGGCTCGTCCGCCAGGAGCAGCCGGGGGCCGTTGGCCACCGCGCGAGCGATGGCGACGCGCTGCTGTTCGCCCCCCGACAGCTCGGCCGGGCGGTGCGGCAGGCGGTCCTTGAGGCCGAGGAAGCTCAGCAGCTCGGTGGCGCGGGTCTTCGCCTCGCCACGGCCGAGGCCGCGGATGAGCTGCGGCATCACCACGTTCTCCAAGGCGGAGAACTCCGGCAGCAGATGGTGGAACTGGTAGACGAAGCCCATCTCCTCCCGGCGCAGGCGTGTGCGCTCGGTATCCGGCATCGCGGCTGTGGGCCGGCCGCCGATATAGACCTCGCCGCCGTCCGGCCGCTCCAACAGTCCGGCAAGGTGCAGGAGCGTCGACTTCCCGGCGCCGGAGGGCGCCACGAGGGCAACCAGCTCCCCGGGCCAGATCGCGAGATCGGCCCCGCGCAGGATATCCAGGGCTCCCTCGGCCTGCCGGTAGCGCCGCTCGACGCGGGCGAAGAATAGGGCCGGCACCGGCGGGCTGCCGGCGGGCTCGCTTGCGTCACTCATGGGATGCGGACCGTCAGCCGTAGCGCAGGGCCTGCACCGGATCGAGCCGGGCGGCACGCCAGGAGGGATAGAGCGTCGCCGCGAGCGACAGCAGCAGAGAGGTGATCACCACGGCGGTGATCTCCTTCGGGTTCATCTGGGCGGGGATCTCGGCGAGGAAGCGCACGGTCGGGTCCCAGGCGCCGGGAAACAGCACGCGCTGGATCGGCTTGATGTTCAAGGTGATGAGCACGCCGAGCCCCAGGCCGCTCAGGGTCCCGACCAAACCGATCAGCGCGCCGTTGATCAGGAACACCCGCATGATCGTGCCGGGGGTCGCGCCCATGGTGCGCAGGATCGCGATGTCGCTGGACTTGTCGCGCACCAGCAGGATCAGGCCCGAGACGATGTTGAGCGTCGCGACAACGACGATCAGGCTCAGGATCAGGAACATCACGTTGCGCTCCACCTCGAGCGCCCCGAAGAAGGTGCGGTTGCGCTGGCGCCAGTCGGTGAGCAGGATCGGGCGCTCGGCCGCCATCTCGAGGGGCTCGCGCATGTCGCCGACCTGATCGGGGTTGTCGACGTAGATCTCGATCATGCTGACGTCGCTCTCCCGGTTGAAGAACGCCTGCGCCTCGGTCAGCGGCATGAACACGAAGGTCTGATCGAACTCGGTCATGCCGACCTCGAACACCGCCTTGACCGCGTAGCTCTTGGTCCGGGGCGCCGTACCGAAGGGCGTGGACGACCCCTTGGGCGTGACCAGCGTGATGTTGTCCCCGGCTTGAAGCCCGAGGGAATCCGCGAGCCGTCGGCCGATCAGGACGCCGGTGCCGTCGTCGAACCCCTCCAGCGTTCCGCCGCGGATCGCGCTGGAGACCGCGGCCAGCGCGTCGAGGTCGGCGGCGCGCACGCCGCGCACGATCACGCCGGAGCCGCCGAACTGTGACGAGGCGAAGGCCTGGCCTTCCACGAGCGGCACCGCGGCGCGAACGCCCGCCACCTTCGACAGGCGCTCCGACAGGTCGACCCAGTCGTTGAACGGGCGGTCGATCGGCGTGGCGAACAGGTGTCCGTTGATGCCGACGATCTTGGAGAGCAGCTCGGCGCGAAACCCGTTCATCACCGAGAGCACGATGATCAGGGTGGCGACGCCCAGCGCGATGCCGAGGACGGAGAAGAACGCCACCACCGAGACGCCGCCACCCCGGCGCCGCGCCCGCAGGTAGCGGCCGGCGATGATCCACTCGAACGGCGCGAAGGGGGCCGTCCCTTCGCGCAAGGAGGCCGCGAAGCCCCTCACCCGGTCGATCGCCGCTGCTCCAGTCATCGGCCTAGCCCTAAGCACCATTGGCTGCGTTGTCGCCGCTCGAACGGCGAAAATGATGCCTAAACACGGATTGAAGCAGAATTGCCGCCGGCAATTTGGCCGGCCGCCGCGCTGGCGCCGCTTGGCGGGTCAGACGCGGCGGATGCGGGCCAGCAGATCGACAACGGCGAGGCTCTCACGCTCGCCGCCGGCACGCCGCTTCAGCTCGACCTTGCCCTCGGCCAGGCCCTTCGGCCCGACGATCACCTGCCAGGGCAGGCCGATCAGGTCGGCGGTGGCGAATTTCGCGCCCGGCCGCTCGTCGCGGTCGTCGTACAGCACGGACAGGCCGGCCGCCTCGATGTCCGCCTGGATCTGCGCGCAGGCGGCGTCGGTGCCGGAATCGCCGACTTTGAGGTTGATCAGGGCCACGTCGAAGGGTGCGACCGAATCCGGCCAGATGATGCCGGCCTCGTCGTGGCTGGCCTCGATGATCGCGGCCACCAGCCGGCTCGGCCCGATGCCGTAGGAGCCCATATGGACCGGCCGCTCGATCCCGTCCGGCCCGGTCACCTTGGCACCCATCGGCTCGGAATACTTGGTGCCGAAATAGAAGATGTGCCCGACCTCGATGCCGCGGGCGGCGAGGCGGTCGGCCTCCGGCACCTCCGCGAAGGCCTCCGGCTCGTGGATCTCGTCGGTGGCGGCATAGTGCGACGTCCAGGAATCGACGATGCCCTGCAGGCTCGCGACGTCGTCGAAATCCACGGTCTCGGGCGGGGTCTCGAAGTTGAGATAGGCGCGGTCGCAGAACACCTCGCTCTCGCCGGTCTTGGCCAGGATGATGAACTCGTGGGACAGGTCGCCGCCGATCGGGCCGGTGTCGGCGCGCATCGGGATCGCCCGGAGGCCGAGCCCCGCGAAGGTGCGCAGGTAGGCCACGAACATGCGGTTGTAGGCGTGGCGTGCCCCGGCCTGGTCGAAGTCGAACGAATAGGCGTCCTTCATCAGGAACTCGCGGGAGCGCATCGTGCCGAAGCGCGGCCGCACCTCGTCGCGGAACTTCCACGAGATCTGGTAGAGGTTCTTGGGCAGGTCCTTGTAGGACCGCACGCTGGCCCGGAAGATCTCCGTCACCATCTCCTCGGCGGTGGGGCCGTAGAGCATCTCGCGGTCGTGCCGGTCCTTCAGGCGCAGCATTTCCTTGCCGTAGGCGTCGTAGCGCCCGGATTCCCGCCACAACTCGGCCGATTGCACGGTCGGCATCAGGATCTCGATGGCGCCGGAGCGATCCTGCTCGCGACGGACCACCGCGCAGACCCGCTCCAGCACCCGCAGGCCGAGCGGCAGCCACGCATAGATGCCGGCCGATTCCTGGCGCACCAGGCCGGCGCGCAGCATCAGGCGGTGGGAGACGATCTCGGCTTCCTTGGGCGTCTCGCGCAAGGTCGGCATGAAGTAGCGAGACAGACGCATGTTTTCGGGGACTTGTCTTCGGGGAGTTCGGCCTGGATCCGGCCGGGAGGCACCGAGGCGCCTGGGCACACAACACGCCGGGGACGCAAATTACAAGCACCGTCGGCCGACAGGGCGCGCAATCGGGCTGTGGCATTGGAGGCCGGGCCGACCGAGCCCGGTGCCGCAATAGGAATCGAACTGCCCATTTGCCGGCAAGAAAGCGCAGATTTTTCTCGCACACCCGGTGACAACACGAATTGTTGTTCCTATAAGCGGCTCGTGATGTTTGCGACGCCCGCAAGAGGTGGCGCAGGGTCCGAGTCTCGGGAGGAAAACCGACCGCCACGCAGGCAATGCGTAGGATAATCAAAGGTCGAGCCACTGCAGCTTGAAAAGCAAGGCCTCAGGCCTTGCTTTTTTTGTTGTTCGGCATCCTTCGCCGCGCACGACCCGATCTTCCGGCACGTTGCCGGGCGTGGAAGGTGCCGTCGTTTGCCCTGCCTTCAAGGCACGTTGCAGACCTGTGGCAAACGGCACGCTGTGAAGAGCGGTGAAAGCGCGGACAAGTCGATGGTTTGTCGACTATTCGACTTTGGCGGCGCAAGCCATTAACCCGCAACGTCTTTTCGCGGCGCATTGTGGTCCGGACCTTACGGGGTGGACCCGCCATGCACTTCCAGATCCGCCAGGCCGAGCATCTCTGGTCCTGGGTCCTGCTCAACGAGGCCGACGAGACCGTCGCCGAGTCGTCCCGGACGTTTCCCTCGGCCGCGCAGGCCTCGGCGGCCGCCCTGGCCTTCGCCCATCTGGTGTCCCGAGCCGGCAAGTCGCTGACGGTGCGGTCCTCCTCCGGGACGCTGCTGTAGTACCTGAGCCGGTTTCGTCCCGACCCGCGGTTCACCGGGCGGATCGATCGCCGCGCGCCCGTCCGCCCACCTCTGGATATGCGACATCGTCCCCACGCGCCTGCGGCGCCGGGGGCATGGCCCAAGAAGTCTCCTCACGCTGGACGCGGGACGCCGCGGGAACCCAGGTGACGGCCAAGTTACGCGCGGGATCCGATCCCCGCGGCGACCCGCGGCATCGGACGGGCATGGTCCCCGGCCGGTGCCGTCTGTCTCGTCGCGATGTCTGTGCGACCCGCCGATCCCCGCGACTCCGTGTTAGCGGTCACTGCTCATGACGCCCAAGCCGCAATCGCAGCCGAGACGCCCCCGGAACCCGCATCACCGCCGTGGCCTTCCACCCGACATCCGCCTCGTAGTGGGCGGGTCCGCAGGTTTCTGAGGGTCACGCCCAGACCCGGGTCGCCGCGGGGGCATTTCCGCACCCCGCCGGGCAGACTGCCGCCCGATCTTCACGCCCGCATCCGAGACACGCCCTGCATCGGCACGCCGCCCGGGGCGATGGCGGCTGAGAGCCACCGACGCGGGCACCGCCCCGTCCTCCGAGCCCGCCGGTCAGCCACCGGACGGACCCCCGAGGAGCGCCGCGGGATCGCTCCCGAAGCGCCGAAGGACAGGTGACGGCTAATGAGCACAAAGTAGGAACATTGTCAAGGGCTGCATGCCGGTCGATGGGTGTGCGTCTTCATGCGCCGAGACGGGATCCCACGTTTGGTGCCGTCCGCAACGGTTGGGGAGCGGTCGGTCCGCTCGAGGCTGCGGTCGACGAGAGGCCGACGTTCGAAGACCTGTCTCTCCCGCAGGGCGGCTGTACTTCGCGCCCGCCGCAAGCTGCTGATATCGGGTGAGCCCTGTAGGAAAGTCGCCTCCTTTACAACGCGCGCGTTTGCGTCTCTCTTGCACCCCGTACTCGCCGACGACGGTCAATAACAAACGGGGATGCCAACCCCGGACCATGGGGATGAGACAATGCTGGATCAGGGATCAACCCACCGGGAGTGGGCCGATCTGATCACGGAGGGGATCGCCGAAGCGGCGTATGTCCGGGAGGGCTATGCACGGCGAAGATCCGCCGACGAGGCACGGCACCGAACCCTGGCGCTCGGCCGCATCGTTCAGACGGACATCATCCCACGGCTCATGCTGATCGATCGCGGCGGGAGGGAGGTCCGGTCGGACGTCCTGCCGAAGCTGGAAGCGGAAACGGTCGCGGGCTTCACGGATCTGATCCTCGGGCACGACGTCACGGCCCCCAAGAACGCCTTCACCGCCCTGACGGCCAAGGGATATTCCGTCGACGACCTGTTCCTCGACCTGTTGGCACCCTCGGCGGCCCTGCTGGGACGCATGTGGGACGACGACCTGTGCGACTTCATCGAGGTCACGGCCGGCCTCGCCCAACTCCAGTTCCTGTTGGCCACGTTCCGCACGGACGGAGGCGTCGCGCCCTACGATAGCGGGCGGCGCATCCTCCTGATGGGAGCACCAGGCGAACTCCACACCTTCGGCTTGGCCATCGTCGAACAGTTCATGCGGAAGGCCGGCTGGCATGCGGATTGCGCGCTTGCCTCCAGCCCCGAGGAGATCGCCGCTCTCGTCGCCTCGGAGTGGTTCGGCGTCGTAGGTCTGACGCTGAGCCGGGAGAGCCATCTCGATCAGCTCGCCGCCTCGATCCGGGCGGTACGACGGGCGTCGCTCAACCCCTCAATCGGCGTGATGGTCGGGGGACCCGTGTTCCTTGAGCATCCCGAATACGTCGAACGGGTGGGCGCCGATGCCTCGGCGGTCGATGCCCCCACCGCGGTGCTGCTCGCACAGAGACTGCTCTCATCTGCCTTCGAGCTTGCGAACGACCGAACGTAGATTTCTCTCTATCGATCCGAACCAATCCGACGGCCTGATAGGATCCAGCAGCAATGTCTGTCGTTCAGCTCATCTATGCCTCGCGCCCATTTGGGTTCGACCAAGCGATGCTCAATGGCATCCTGTCGCAATCGCGGCGATGCAACGCGCGAGATGGGATCACCGGCGCCCTCATTTGCAGGGCCGATGTCTACATGCAGTTGTTGGAGGGATCGGCCGAAGCGCTGGATGCCACCTATGCTCGGATCTTGCGCGACGACCGGCATTTGGAGATCAGGCGATTGTCCTATCACCCTGTGACGGACCGGTTATTCCCAAGCTGGGCCATGCGTGACGATCCGGCCCGATCTTGGATGTGGTCACAGGCTGACGTCGCGAACGGAGCGATAGATAAAGCCACTCCTTTGCAAGCTCTGAAAGTATTCGAACGGCTTGCGGCCGAACCCGAACGCGATGACGCGCCTTACGACTCATGAACCTTCGAGCGAACCACAAAGTATGGCTCCTGACCGGACTGGATCGACGCCGCCCTGCATATGCGGGCACTGGTCCGATTGAAGTTGCGCCTTGGTCATACTGCCACAGAGGAAGCGATCTTACTGATGTTCGACGAATACGGAATCCCGCGCGGCGTCGAGTTAGATGAAGCTGCGCTGCCCAAACTCTACCACTTTGTCTATTGTAGTCGCGCCGCCGAGGGCGTTGACGACGCCGAAGTCTCTCGCATCGTCGAGACGGCCCAGCGCAACAATTTTGCACACGGCATCACCGGGGTGCTGGTTTTCGGCAGCGGCGTCTTCTTCCAGTGGATCGAGGGGCCGGCCGCCAAGATCCAGAACCTGATCGCGATTTTGCATCGCGACGAGCGGCATCACGACATCGTTTCGCTGAGCCAGAGCGAAGAAGAGCGAGAGCGTCTCTACCCGAACTGGGACATGGAGAAGGTCGAAGCCGAGGATATCCGTCTCGTGCTGGAAGATGCACTCGAAAACGCAGACGATAAAAACAATCGCGCGACGCTGACGCGTATCCTCGAACAACTCGATGCGGGCCCACTTGGTCGAGGTTGATCGGGGCCCATGTCCGCTTTCCGGCAGATCTAGAGGCAACGTGTACGACCCGATCGGGTCGCCAGCAGACGCTGCCAGGCGTCTGTCATCCTCCGCTCGGTCGCGTCGCTGCGCACGCGTTCGCGGCGGGCTTCCGCCGTCGAAGGATCAATGAAAATCCCGGCTCGGATACACCCGCCGGTCCTGAGGCGCCCCGAAATCCGTGGTCTCGGGGGGTAGCCTCATCCCGGCGGCGCGCAGGTCGCGCAGGGACTCCGTCAGATCGCGAAACCCCTCGGCGACCAGGTGGACCACCCCCTCGGCCCGCTGCACCCGGCCGCGCACGGCGAGGAAGCGGGCCTGCATGGCGGCCCTCCGGTTGGCTTCGAACACCGTCTTCCAGATGATCACGTTGGCGATGCCGGTCTCGTCCTCCAGGGTCAGGAACACCACGCCCTTGGCGGTGCCCGGCCGCTGGCGGATCAGCACCAGGCCCGCCACCGTGACCCAGGCGCCCTGGGGCAGGGCCGGATCCTGATGGGCCCGGGCCGGGATCGCGCCGATCCGGGCGAGCCGGCCCCGGAAGAACGCGACCGGGTGCCCCTGCAGGGACAGGCCGGTGGCGGCGTAATCCTCGGCCACCGCCTCGGACAGGGGCAACGCCGGCAGGTCCACATTCGGCTCGTGCCGGAACAGGCCGTCGTCGGCGTGCCAGGCGAAGAGCGGCAGCGGCGCGTCGAGGAGATGGCCGCGGCGCTCGGTCCCGTCCGCCTTGGCGGCCTTGCGGGAGGAGGTGCCCTCGAGCGTGCGCACCATCCACAGGGCGGCGCGCCGGTCGAGGCCCAGCGACCGGAACGCGTCGGCCTCGGCCAGGCGCTCCAGGGCGTTGCGGGGC
>NZ_VRVD01000290.1:0-5846 GCF_008040015.1 Methylobacterium sp. WL18
CCCCCTCGTCCAGTTCCCCGACCGTCGCCTGTCCCTCCCGGCCGACCCGGTCGATGCGTTCGGTCCTCGCCTCTCGGCCCTCGCCGACGACGTGCGGGACACGCTGCTGGCCGTCAGCGCCATCGGCCTGACGGCACCGCATATCGGCGTTCCGGAGCGCGTCGTGGTGATCCGTCTGTCGCCGGACGAGGATCTGCGCGTCTACGTCAACCCGGTGATCCTCTGGGCCTCCGCGGAGACGACGCCCCATGAAGAGGGCAGCGTCAGCATGCCCGGCGTGCGCGAGCGCATCACGCGGCCGAGCCGGATCCGCTTCGGCTACCGCGACCTTGATGGAGCCGCCCACGAGGAGGAGACGGACGGCTTTTCGGCCGCCGTGATCCAGCATGAAATCGATCAACTCGACGGTATCTTTTGGATCGACCGCCTCTCCCGTCTGAAGCGAGAGCGTCTCATCAAGCGGTTCGAGAAATCGAACGCCGCTTCATCAAGATGAAACCCGGGCCGAACACGATGAAATGGCCAACTCAACACGACGACATCGGCATCGATTGCACCGCTGCCGGCATCGGCTCTAGACCGATGCCGGTTCATCGGGGGATTCGACCATGATCGTCTACGGTAGCAGCCTCTCGCCCTTCGTGCGCAAAGTGCTCGTGGCACTGGCCGAGAAGGGTGTCCGGTACCAGCACCGGCCGGTGGCGCCGCAATCGGACGATGCCGCATTCCGGGCAGCGAGCCCGATGGGCAAGATCCCCGCAATCGAGCATGACGGCTTTCGGCTGGCCGATTCGAGCGCGATCCTCGATCATCTCGAGCGCCTCACCCCGCAGCCCGCGCTGATCCCGGCCGATGCGCAGGGGGCCGCCCGCGCCCGCTGGTTCGACAAGTTCGGCGAGGTCGAGCTTGATCGGAAGCTCTCAGTCGTGTTCGCGGAGCGCTTCCTGAAGCCGCGGGTGCTCAAGGTTCCCGGTGACGACGCGCTGGCGCAGCAGGCGCTCGACACGGATCTGCCGCCCCTGTTCGACTACCTCGAATCGCAGATCACAGGGCCGTTCCTGGTGGGCGACAGCTTCGGGATCGCCGACATCGCGGTCGCGGCGCCGTTCCACAATCTCCGACTCGCCAAGGTTCAGGTGGATTCCGCGCGCTGGCCGAAGCTCGCCGGCTGGGTCGCGCTGACGCTCGACCGGCCGTCCTTCGTGACGGCGATCACCGCGCCGGCCTGGTGAGACGACAGGGGCACGATCACGGAGCGGTGACCGTGACGCGGTCGGCGCACCGGCGATCGGCCCTATCTGCCATGCAGGGGCCGACGGATCGATATCCGGTCATCGCGTCCCCGATGGAGTTGTAATGATCGTCTACGGTACCGGTTACTCGCCTTACGTCCGCAAGGTCCTGGTCTCGCTCGCCGAGAAGAACGTGCCCTACGAGCACAGGCCGGTGATGTTCCACGCGCCCGATTCGGATTTCCAGGCGGCCAGCCCGTTGGGGAAGATCCCGGCGATCGAGGATGGCGGGTTCAAGCTCGCGGATTCCTCGGCGATCCTCTGGTATCTCGAGCGCAAGCACCCGACCCCGGCCCTGGTGCCGTCCGACCCGCAGGTTCTCGGCCGCGCGGTCTGGTTCGACAAGTTCGGCGATACCGAGCTGTTCGGGAAGCTGATCGTGCCGTTCGTCGAGCGGATCCTGAAGCCCAACATGATGGGCAAGCCCACCGACGAGGCCGCCGTCACGAAGGCGCTCGACGCGGATCTGCCGCCGCTGTTCGATTATCTGGAGCGGCAGATCTCGGGCCCCTACCTCGCGGGTGACGCCTTCAGCATCGCCGACATCTCGATCGCCACGGGCTTCTACAACTTCCACGTGGCCGAGGCACACATCGATGCCGGCCGCTGGCCCAAGCTCTCGGCTTATATCGCCGAGACCCTGGCGCGCCCGTCGTTCAAGACCGCGCAGGACGCGAAGAAGGGCTGAGGAAAGCCGGCGGCGGTGTCAGAGCAGGGCTCTAATGCCGCCGCCGGATCGAACCGACGGTCTGGAGCTGGCTCTGCGCCTCGGCCCGGTCGTCCTCGTTGGCCGCCGCCCAGTTCTTGTCGTAGAGGGCCACGATCCAGTCGTCCTTGCGGCCCTCCGCGCCCTCGCGGGCGAGCGACAGCCACATCAGGCCCTTCACGCGCTGGACCGGCACGCCGCCCAACCCGTTCATCAGCATGTCGCCGAGCAGAGCCTGCGCCGGGTGGTGCCCCTTCTCGGCCGCCAGGTTGAACCAGCGCGCCGCCTGCCGGGGATCCGTCTCCACGCCGGTGCCGTCGAGGTAGAGCCGGGCGAGGTTGTACTGCGCGTTCGGCTCGCCGTAATACGAGGCCGCGTAGTTGAACATGTCGTAGGCGCGCTCGGGGTTCGGGCGCACGTAGGTACCCTTGATCCCCTCAAGGAAGTAGGTGCCGAGCGCCGTGAACGCGCTGCCGGTGACCGCCGAGTTCTGCGGATCGGGGCCGTCGTCGGTGCTAGCGTCGGCGATCCGGGAAAAGAACTCGAACGCCTTCAGGTCGTCATGGGGCACGCCGTCGCCCTCGGCGTACATCCGGCCGAGCTTCCACAGGGCCAGGGCATGGCCCTGCCCGGCGGCGTATTCGAGGGCGCGGGCGGCGCCCTGCTTGTCGCCAGCATTGTACTCGCGGACGCCGGCGCGCAGCGCGTCCTTGGCCGACCTGTAGCTCTTGTCCGCCACCGGTACCTGGACCGGCGCGCGGACGCTGGCATCGAGCGCCCGCGGCGCCTCCGTGGGCAGGGCGAGCAGGATCAGGACGCCGGCCGACGCCGCGATCCTGGCGATCAGGCGGGACCGACCGGGATCGGCCCCGGCCGGCGCCCTGCGCCGGCTGAGGTCAGTCCTAGACGTCCGCATAGCTCTCCAGCTCCTTGGCGCCGCCCGGATGGGTGACGGCGCCGTACAGCGCCGGGCCGACGCCCTGCGCGTATTTCCACAGATACCCGGAGGTCGCCGTGTTGGTCCTGGGCGCCCAGGCCTTGCGGCGCTCGGCGAAGTCCTGGTCCGACAGGGCGACGCTGAGCGTGCCCTGGATCGCGTCGAGGGTGATGATGTCGCCGTCGCGGATCAGGCCGATCGGCCCGCCGACCGCCGCCTCGGGGCCGACATGGCCGACGCAGAAGCCGCGGGTCGCGCCGGAGAAGCGCCCGTCCGTGATCAGCGCGACCTTGTCGCCCATCCCCTGCCCGTAGAGGGCCGCTGTGGTGGACAGCATCTCGCGCATGCCGGGGCCGCCGCGCGGCCCCTCGTAGCGGATGACGAGCACGTCGCCTTCCTTGTAGGTCCGCGACTGGACGGCCTCGAAGCAGGCCTCCTCGCCATCGAACACCCGGGCCGGGCCGGTGAAGACCTGTTTCTCGGCCGGCATGCCGGCGACCTTCACGATCGCGCCCTCGGGGGCGAGGTTGCCCTTAAGGCCGACGACGCCGCCGGTCGGGGTGATCGGCCGGTTGGCCGGGTAGACCACGTCCTGGTCCGGGTTCCAGGTCACCCGGTCCATGTTCTCCGCGATAGTCCGGCCGGTGACCGTCAGGCAGTCGCCGTGCATGAAGCCGTGGTCGAGGAGGGTCTTCATCAGCAGCGGGATGCCGCCGACCTCGAACATGTCTTTGGCGACGTAGCGCCCGCCGGGCTTCAGGTCGGCGATGTAGGGCGTGCGCCGGAAGATTTCGGCGACGTCGAACAGCGTGAACTCGATGCCGCATTCATGGGCGATCGCCGGCAGGTGCAGGGCCGCGTTAGTCGAGCCGCCAGAGGCGGCGACGACGGTGGCGGCGTTCTCGAGCGCCTTGCGGGTGACGATGTCGCGCGGGCGGATCTGCTTGGCCAGCAGCTCCATCACCTTCTCGCCGGCGGTGGCGCAGAACTTGTCCCGGATCTCGTAGGGCGCCGGGGCGCCGGCCGAGTAGGGGAGCGCTAAACCGATCGCCTCGGAGACGGTCGCCATGGTGTTGGCGGTGAACTGCGCGCCGCAGGCCCCGGCCGAGGGGCAGGCGACCTGCTCCAGCTCGTCGAGGTCTTCCAGGCTCATGTCGCCGACCGCGACCTTGCCCACAGCCTCGAAGAGATCCTGGACGGTGACGGGCTTGCCGCGGAACGAGCCGGGCAGGATCGAGCCGCCGTAGATGAAGATCGACGGCACGTTGAGGCGCACCATCGCCATCATCATGCCGGGCAGCGACTTGTCGCAGCCGGCGAGGCCGACCAGGGCGTCGTAGGCGTGGCCGCGCATGGTCAGCTCGACCGAGTCGGCGATGACCTCACGCGACGGCAGCGAGGCGCGCATGCCGCCATGGCCCATGGCGATGCCGTCGGTGACCGTGATGGTGCAGAACTCGCGCGGGGTGCCGTGGGCGGCGGCGACGCCCTTCTTCACTGCCTGCGCCTGGCGCATCAGCGAGATGTTGCAGGGGGCGGCCTCGTTCCAGCAGGAGGCGACACCCACCAGCGGCTGGTGGATCTGCTCCCGGGTCAGTCCCATCGCGTAGAGATAGGAGCGATGCGGGGCCCGGTCCGGCCCCTCCGTGACGTGACGGCTGGGCAGCTTCGACTTGTCGTTCAACCGCGTGTCCATCAACCCGAACCAAGCCTTCGCGCCGCCAGTCCCGAGGGTGCAGGAAGCCGCGGCGCGTCGCCGTTCGCGATGCGCCGGATGGGCCGTCCGCGTGCTCGGGAAAACCTCGTTTCGAAACGGTAAATCGTTGTCGAACTTGCCGTTTACCGCGGATGGTGAGGTGGGCCCGGACTATGGCGGGATCGCGGCGTTTGCGGGCAGGTCTCGGGGCGGACCCGGGTTCGTTTTACGGTGTTGCGACCCCGCCACAGCCACGCTTGGGGTCCATTGCCGGCACGAGATTAGGTTAAGGATAATCCTTCGGTCACCTGCCCCACCGGATAAGGCTCAATCGACACGGGTTCTAAGGCTCAGTGCCGCGCCGTATCACCGGCACCGTGCCACCAACCACCCGCCGCCGTCATCTCCGGACCGCAGACATGGCCCTTGAACTGCTATTCGCATGACTGAACCGATACCCCGTTCGGCGCAGAGCACGAAACACGTGCCCCCGTTCAGCCGCGGCCCGGCTCCGGCAAGGCGGCCGACGCGGCACCGGTTTCCAGAGCACGGTCGCTCTCGTCCTTGAGGGTCACGCCGCTGAGGCCAAGGGTCAGCGCGCGGGCGAGCAGCCAGTGCAGCTTGAACGCCGCCTTCTCGTGGGTGAGGCCGGCCGTTCGCACGTTCGAGATGCAGTTGCGCTCCGCATCCGAGCGGCCGATTTTTGGATTCAATGTCAGGTAGATGCCAAGGCTGTCGGGGGAGGACAGGCCCGGCCGCTCGCCGATCAGCACCGCCACCGCCCGGGCCTTCAGGGTCTGGCCGACCGCGTCGCCGAGCGCCACGCGCGCTTGCCGGGCGATCACCACCGGCGCGAGGCGCCAGCCGGCCTTCTCGGCCAGGGGCTTGAACGCCCTGAGCAACGGCGCCGCATTCTCGTGGACGGCCCGGGCCGAGAGCCCGTCCGCCACCACGACGGCGAGATCGGCGGTATCCGCCGCGGCTTCGAGCGTCAGCAGGTCGTCCGGATCGAGCCGTCGGCCGAGATCGGGGCGGCGCAGGTAGGTCGCCCGGTCCGGGGCCTGCGAAGCCACGGCAAGCGTGGCGAGGCCGAGTTCCGCGATGGATGCGGCCAGCGCCTCCGCATCCATCGGCGCGTGCACGGCGTCCCGGGCCTGGGCATGGTCGAGGCCGAAGCGCAGCACCTCCCGGGTCGGCAGGCCGCTGCCGGCGCGG
>NZ_VRVD01000291.1:0-5836 GCF_008040015.1 Methylobacterium sp. WL18
GTGCCGCCGCTGCCCGAGGGCTGGACCGGCAAGAACCACGCCTGCGCCCATATCGCCGGGCTCGCCGACGGCCGCCACCTCCTGTTCATCGACGCGGATGTCCGCCTGGAGCCCGAGGCCGCCGCGTCTCTCGTCGCCCAGGCGCGACGTGCCGGCGCGGCACTGGTCAGCGGCGTTCCGCGGCAGCGCACAGAGACGCTCGGCGAGATCCTCACCGTGCCGATGATCGATTTCCTGCTCATCGGCTTCCTGCCGGTGCCGCTGATGCGCCGCCGCCCGGATCCCGCCCTGGGCGCGGCCTGCGGGCAGCTCATCCTGTTCGAGCGCGCGGCCTATGCGGCGATCGGCGGCCACGGGGCGATCCGCGGTTTCCTGCATGACGGCGTGCGGCTGCCCCGGCTCCTGCGCGCGGCCGGCTACCGCACCGACCTCGTGGCCGGCGCCGGGCTGGCGACCTGCCGGATGTATCGGGGCTTCGGGGAGGCCTGGGCCGGGTTTTCCAAGAACGCGCATGAGGGCATGGCCACGCCCCGCGCCCTGCCGATCTGGACCGTACTCCTCGGCTGCGGCCAGATCCTGCCGCCGCTACTCGTGCTGGCCGGGCTGCTCGGCCTGATCCCACCGCTGGCCCTGACGGCGTCCGCCGCGGCCTGTGCGCTGTCGCTCGTGACCCGGGCGGCGATCACCCTGGCGGTGCGGGCACCGCTGGCGACGATCCCGCTGCACCCGGCGGCCGTGCTGGTGGCGCTGGCGATCCAGTGGAACGTGCTGCTGCGGGGCGGCCGCGCCGGCGCGGCCACCTGGAAGGGTCGCACCTACCCGGTCAGCGGCGCCTGAACGTTTTTCCGATGGTCCGGCGGAGCGGGTCCGCCGGATGGCTCATGTCAGGTCAGGCAAGCCAGACGATCACCGCGCGGTCGGCTGACACGGCTCGACCGAGCGCTTCCCCGTCCGGGGCTTCAGCGACACGATCAGCTGGACGTTCGGCACGTCGCCGACCTGGCGGGTGAGGTGCCCGACATGCCCCTCCGGTCCCTGCGGGGTGGATCCGGTATCGGCGTTGAACTCCACTTCACCCGGTCCCTGCTCCAGCACGGAGCCGTCCGTCGCCTCGACGGACCAGCGCCCCGACAGGGTGATCACCCATTGCGGGCCGGGGGCGGTGTGCCAGGTGCCGACGTAGCCGACCGGCAGGATCGCGTACTTGACCGACGCAACCTCGCCCGGCGGGAAGCCGACATACTGAGGCGCGGCGGGCGGCGCGTAGCTCTTGAAGATGAAGTTCTTGAGGTCGCAATACTGGACGTGGCTCTGGCCCTTGGCGTCGGCGTAGAGGGTGCCGTAGCGGAGCGCGGGCGGATTGGCCGCCGTCAGCCCGGCCGGGCCCGACGGGGCCGCCTCGATGGTCATCAGCGGCTCGCTCGGCTTGCCGCCAGCCGCCAGCACGGCCGTCCCGCCCGCACCGGAAGCCAGCAGCACCATCGCGATGCGGCCGGCGGTCTTGAATGCCTTCATGGTCTCGACGTCCCGAGTTCGCGGCGCCGAAGACGACGCCGTAGGCCCTATAGCCTCGCGGTCGACCGAGTCATAATTGTTGTTATGTATCACTAAATAAAATTGCCAATTAAACTTCCAGATCTCCCGCTTTTCAACAGTCGTATTCCGATCTGATTCGCCTCATATCGGGGCCGCCGCACGAACTTACCAAGTCAAGTCTTCGGCCCGTACCCGGGCAGACGCTCCGACCGCCCGGCGAATCCGCCCACAGGCGGCTGGTGCCGGTTCGCGCGGCCTGACAGGATCGGGGGCTGCGCCACCGCGCCGTCAGGATCGATCATGGCTGAGGACGTCCCGGACCTGCACGCGCTGATCGCGCGCTACCCCGCCTCCTGGCTGGGCGCGCTCGGTTTGGCGCCCTGGGAGATCACGGCCCAGGCGGCGGCGCTGGTCGCCGAGCGCATCGCCGGCCTCGACGGGGCGTACCGGATCGGGGACGGCGTCGCGATCCACGCGCAGGCTGTTGTCGAGGCTGGTGCCATCGTGAAGCCACCCGCGATCATCGGGCCGGGCTGCCTCGTGGCGGCCGGCGCCTATCTGCGCGGGGGCTGCTGGCTGGAGGCGGACTGCACCGTCGGCCCCGGCGCGGAGCTGAAATCCGCCTTCCTGTTCGCCGGGGCGGCCGCCGCACATTTCAACTTCGTCGGCGACAGTATCCTGGGCGCGAACGTGAACCTGGAGGCCGGCGCGATCATCGCCAATCACCGCAACGAGGCGCCGGACCGGCCGATCGCGCTCCGGCTGGGTGGCCGGCGCGTCGAGACCGGAACCCGAAAGTTCGGGGCGCTGGTCGGCGACGGCGCCCGGATCGGCGCCAACGCCGTGATCGCCCCGGGGGCCGTGATCGACCGGAACGCCGTGGTGCCGCGCCTGGGTTTGATCGACCAGGGTGGCTGAGGCGCCTCAGTTCCAGGTGTGCAGCACCGTCCGCCAACCACCCTTCTGCCGTTCGAGGACGTTCACCCAGTTACCCTCGAACTTCTTCTTGGGGCCGCCTTCCACCGGACCGGTCATCTCCCAGCGCCCCGAGATGATGAGCAGGTTGTCCTTCGCGACCGCGTTCTTCACCGTCGTCTTGTGGTCGTCCCAGCCCTTCGCCTTCAGGCCGGAGAAGAATTTCGGAATGCCGTCGCGGGTCTGGGTCGCGCCCTTCGTCACCACGAGGGCGTCGGGTGCGTAGAGCTTGCCCAGCGTCTCCATGTCGTCGCGGTTGTAGGCCTCATCCCACTTGGTCGCCGCACTCTGGGCGTCGGCCTCCAACGCCTCCGCCAGGCACAAGCCGGGCAGGATTGCGGCGGCAGCGAAAACCAGGGCCGGCAGAACGTGATTGCGGGGCATGATGTCCTCCCAAGACAGCCGCGAACAAGAAATCAGGGATATTTCTCCCAGATCAGCGTGATGACGCTCAGCTTCCCGTCGACATTGAACTTGAACGGCGTGGTCGTGTAGACCAGTTGCCGTCCACTCTGCTCGACGTGCCGAACCTGCGAGGTCCCCGTCCAGGCCTCGTTCCAAGACGTGTCGATGCTATGGGTGACGCGGTCGGCATCGAACCGGTACGTCCCCGCATAGGCGAAGAACGTCCTGTGCAGGTGGATCCGGTCCGCATCGGACATCGCGTCGTTGGCCGCGGGCCTGTTGCGCCCCTCGAAGGCGCAGACGACCATCATCCGTCCGTCGCGGCCGTAGGTGATCCAGCCGTTCGGCTTCGGGCCGCCATAGGCGTCCACGACTTCTCCGGTCTCGACGATCTTGCGCGTGGCGGTGACGAGCCGCCAGGTCCCGACCACCGCGTCGGCGTCCAGGGCATGCGCCTCCGGCAGGCCGAAGCCGATCGCAAGGATTGCAAACAATCCCCTCATCGCGAATCACCGCAAGTCGTGGAGGCGCATACGTCGCGCATCTCCCTACGAATGCAGCATTGAACGATTATGAAGTCAATTCTTTTAGCCGTAATATTGCAGAAACCGAGCGCCAGCATTCAGCGAATGCCTCGATAATCCACCGTCAGACCCGGTGCAGGCGCAGCGGTCCAGCTTACTCTGCGCCATCGGCTCCGGTCTCGGACAGGATCCAGGCGGCGGTGTCGGCATCGGCGCCGGCGATCGGCCAATGCAGGATGATCGGCGTCTCGTAGGGATGACGCGCCTTCAGGGCAGCCGACAGGACATCGGCCAGACCCTCACGGCTCTTGAGGATCGCCGCGACCTCCTCCCCTCGTTCCACCGCGCCCTTCCAGCTGTAGACCGACAGCATCCCGGGCAGGACGTTGATGCAGGCGATGAGGCGCTCGCGGACCAGGGCCTCGCCGATATTCAGCGCGGAGGCGGCGTCGGGAAAGGTGGTGTAGACGAGGAGCGGACGCTCCATGCTATGCCTCCAGGATCGCGCATGTGCCCGAGGAGTCAGACGCATGCGGGGCACCGACGTCAACCGGGCGGTTCGCTCATCAGACTGGAGCCGTGACGTGACCCCCGACGCGACCCCGACGCGCCTGCCCGGCATCGCCTGACGCCATGCCGACATTCAAGAAGATCGCATTCGTGGCGAGCCCCACCGGGTATGCCCGAGAGGCCGCCGCCGCCCTGATGCGGCGCTACGATCACGTCTCTCCCGAGGAGGCGGATGTCGTGGTCGCGCTCGGCGGCGACGGGCTCATGCTGCAGGTGCTGCACCGATTCATGGATCGGCCCAAACCGATCTACGGGATGAACCGCGGCACGGTCGGCTTCCTGATGAACGAGTTCCGGGATGACGACCTCTTGGAGCACTTGGAAGCCGCCCAGCGCAGCGTCATCCACCCGCTGGTGATGGACGTGACCGACACCGAGGGCCGCAGCCATCGGGCCCGGGCGATCAACGAGGTCTACCTGCTGCGCCAGACGCACCAGACGGCCAAGCTGAAGATCGCCGTGGACGGGCACGTGCGGCTGGACCTGCTGATCGCTGACGGGGTGCTGGTCGCAACGGCGGCCGGCTCGACCGCCTACAACCTCTCGGTCGGCGGCCCGATCCTGCCGCTCGACGCGAAGCTGCTCGCGCTGACGCCGATCTCGGCGTTCCGCCCCCGGCGCTGGCGCGGCGCGCTGCTGCCGGATTACGCGAAGATCCGGATCGACGTCCTCGACGCCCCCCACCGCCCGGTGGCCGCAGTCGCCGACCACACCGAGTTCCGGCGGGTCTGCACGGTGGAGACCTCGCTGGACCGCGCCACCGAGCTCGTGCTGCTGCACGATCCCGGGCACAGCCTCGACGAACGCATCCTGCGTGAGCAGTTCGGTTGAGCCTGGAGATCAGACCGGCGCGCGGCTCAGACCACGCGGCGATCGCCCGGATCATCGTGCCGACCGTCCGGGCGGGCGAGACCTACGCGCTCGATCCTCGGCTTGGCGAGGTCGAGGCCGTCGCCTATTGGACCGGCGCGGATCGCGAGACTTTCGTCGCCGAGCGAAATGGGGCGGTACGCGGCACCTATTACCTGCGCGCCAATCAGGCGGGCGGCGGGGCCCATGTCGCCAATTGCGGCTTCATGACCGACCCGGCTGCGGCCGGCCTCGGCATCGGCAGGGCCATGGGCCTGCACGCCCTCGATCGGGCGCGCGAGCGCGGGTTCACGGCGATGCAGTTCAACTTCGTAATTTCGACAAACCTGCGGGCCGTGTCGCTGTGGCAGAGCCTCGGCTTCGAGCAGGTCGGCCGGCTCCCGGGCGCCTTCCGGCATCCGGGTCTCGGCTTGGTCGACGCCCTGGTCATGTTCAGGACGCTCTAACAAGGCGCGAGCCGGTCAGAGTCGGTTGACGGCGACCAGTTCGCTCTCGCGGATCGCGCGCTCACCGGCTTCCGTCCGGATCCGGTAGGAGCGCTCGCCGGTCTGATCCTCCGGCATCAGGCGCAGGATCTCGAAAACCTCGCCGCCGCCCTTGTCGCCCGGAAGTCCGAGCTGCACCCGGCAGACGCGCTGGCCGATCTTGAATTTATGGGTCATGCCAAGCTCCTGAGGCGGGGTCTCGAACGGGGCGTTCGAGGGTGGCCGACCGCATCGCGATCGGACCGGTCCCCAATGTCTTGATGCTCACGCGCCCGCGTGCCGGATCGGCAGCTGCTTCGGCGTTGAGACCTTACCGCTTCTTGGCCGCCTTGGCCTTGCGGGCAAGGTAGCGTGCATCGCGCTGGAGCTTCTGCTCGGCCTGGAGGGCCTTGGCACGCTCCTGGGCGGCGAGCTGCTCGGCAGCCTTGCGCTCGGCCTCGGCCTGACGCTCGGCCTCGGCCTGGGCGGCGG
>NZ_VRVD01000292.1:0-5815 GCF_008040015.1 Methylobacterium sp. WL18
GGGGCCAGCAGCGCCGCGATCGTGCCGGGGGCGAGCAGCACCGCCATGCACAGGTAGGCGGCGCGCCAGCCGTAGGCGTCGGACAGGTAGAGGGCGCCGGCCCCGGCCGCGAGGTTGCCGACCCGGTAGCCGATCTCCGACCAGGACGACATCAGCGCCTGCCGCTCGGGCGGCGCCGCGGTGATGCGCCAGCCGTCGATCACCACGTCCTGGGTCGCCCCCGCCACCCCGAGCGCCAGGGAGAACGCCACCGTCCAGGCGAGCCAATGCGCCGGATCGCCGAACGCCACCCCGGCGAGCGCCAGCGCCACCAGGATCTGGGTGGCGACGATCCAGCCCCGCCGGCGCCCGAGCCAGCGCCCGAGCAGGGGCGCGTCGTGCCGGTCGAGGAACGGCGCCCAGAGGAACTTGAGCTTGTACGCGATGGTCAGCTCGCTCATCAGGCCGATCGTCGCCAGCGGCACCTTGGCCTGGACGAGCCACGCCGACTGCGTCGCGTAGACGAGCAGGAACGGGATGCCCTGCGCGAAGCCCAGCCCCAGCACCGCCACGACCCGCCGGTCGGTGAACAGGGGCGTCAGGAAGGCGTTCTTGTCGGACCTGTCCGGGCCGGACGCGCCGGTGGCCTGCGCCGGGTTCGCCATCTGCGCGTCTCCTGGGGTTTGCCTCGGCACAGAGCCAGAGACGGGCGGATGGCGCAACGACTGTCCTCCTGCCGGCGTCGAGCAGCGTTCGAGCAGGCGGCCCCGCGAACCGAGGGCAGGCCGGTCCTGCGCGACTTGCTCCCGTTCCACGTGAGCCATAAATGTGGCTCACGTGGAACGGAGTCCATGCCATGACGAACGACGCCATGCTCGTCGACCTGCTCGGGGTCGGCGCCTCGCCCGCGGGAACCGTGTCGACGAGCGAGATCGTCAAGCGCGTCAGGGAGGGTCTGCCTGTTCAGGCGCTCGAGCGGGTCGCCACCGCGGTCGCTCCCAAAGATCGCAATTTCCGGTTCAGTCTCGTGAAGAAGGCGACGCTGACGCGGCGGAACGCGCCGCAGGCGGGCTCCGCACGCCTCTCCGAGTTGGAAGGCGCGAAGGTCGTTCGGCTGGCGCGCGTCTGGGCGCTGGCCTGCGAGGTGTGGAAGGACGAGGACGCCGCGCGCGCATTCCTGCACCGTCCGCATGCTCTGCTGGAAGGGCGCCCCCCGATCGATATCGTGATGGAATCGGAATTCGGCGGTCCGCGCGTCGAGGCTATCCTGGGACGTCTCCAGGTCGGTTCCGTCGCGTGACCGCGCAGAAGCTCGACCGCGTCCAGAAGGCTTACCGGATCGGCGACCCCGCGGGGGCCTATCCGATCTTCGATGCGACGGGTTCGAGCCTCTATCCCGGTCGCTGGAACACGGCAGGCAGCCCCGTCATCTACGCGTCGACGGACTACGCGACGGCCATGCTGGAGAAGCTCGTCCACGGCAGCGGATCGCTTCCACCGAACCAGCACTACATCGAGATCATCCTCTCGGCCGGGCTATCCTACGAGACCGTGAACGTCACGGCCTTGCCGGGCTGGGATGCCCAAGACCCGTCCGTCGCCCAAACGTATGGGGAGGCCTGGTTTCGCGCGAACCGTTCGCTGCTCCTCTTCGTCCCCAGCGTCGTCGCGCGCGTCGCCGAGAACGTCCTCATCAATCCGACGCATCCGGAATTCCGCCTGGTCTCCCACGGCCGGCATATCCCCGTGCCATGGGATGATCGGCTGTTCGCGAGGGCTCAGCCCGCAGTGGCGGGAGACGAGGACGCCGCCCTGGAGTGACGCCCCCCTCACGCCGCCTTCTTCACCCGCTCGGCGATCTTCACGAGGCTCCGCAGCACCTCGGTGGCGGTCTTGAGCCGGGCCGGGATCGTGGTCAGCTCGCGCACGAACACGACGCTCATGTCGGGCCGCACCTTGGCGAAGGAGGCCTGCTCGGCCACGAACGCCACCAGCCCCTGCGGGTTGGCGTAGGACTTGTCCCGGAAGTGGACGACCACGCCCTTCGGGCCGGCCTCGACCTTCTCGACGTTGGCCTTGAGGCACAGGATCTTGATCGTGCCGATCTTGAGGAGCTGCTCCACCTCCGGCGGCAGCGGCCCGAACCGGTCGATCATCTCGGCCCCGAAACTCTCCATCTCGGCATCGTCCTGAAGGGTGGCGAGCCGCCGGTAGAGGGACAGCCGCGCGCCGAGATCCTCGACATAGGTCTCCGGGATGGTCACCGGGGCGCCGAGCGCGATGGTCGGCGACCACGCCTCCTCGGGCACGTCCTCGATGCCGGCCTTGAGCGCCGTGACCGCGTCCTCCAGCATCTGCTGGTAGAGTTCGTAGCCGACCTCCTTGATGTGGCCGGACTGGGCGTCGCCCAGGAGGTTGCCGGCGCCGCGGATGTCGAGGTCGTGGCTGGCGAGCTGGAAGCCGGCGCCCAGGGTGTCGAGGGTCTGGAGCACCTTGAGCCGCTGCTCGGCCTGGGTCGTGAGCTGGCGGTTGGCCGGGGTCGTGAACAACGCGTAGGCCCGGGCCTTCGAGCGGCCGACGCGGCCGCGCAGCTGGTAGAGCTGGGCCAGGCCGAACATGTCGGCCCGGTGCACGATCAGCGTGTTGGCGGTGGGGATGTCGAGGCCGGATTCGACGATGGTGGTCGAGAGCAGCACGTCGAACTTGCCCTCGTAGAAGGCGGTCATCACGTCCTCGAGCTGACCCGCCGCCATCTGGCCGTGGGCGATCGCGACCTTGATCTCCGGCATCTCGGCATCGAGGAACTTCTTCACGTCCGCCAGATCTTCGATCCTGGGCACGACATAGAACGACTGGCCGCCGCGGTAGCGCTCGCGCAGCAGCGCCTCCCGGATGGTCAGCGGGTCGAACGGGGTCACGAAGGTGCGCACCACCAGCCGGTCCACCGGGGGCGTCGCGATGATCGACAGTTCGCGCACGCCGGTCATGGCGAGCTGAAGCGTGCGCGGGATCGGGGTCGCCGAGAGCGTCAGCACGTGGACATCCGCCTGGAGCGCCTTCAGCCGCTCCTTGTGGGCGACGCCGAAATGCTGCTCCTCGTCGACGATGATCAGGCCGAGATCCTTGAACGCGATGTTTTTCGCCAGGAGCGCGTGGGTGCCGACCACGATGTCCACCGTGCCGGCGATCAGGCCGGCGCGGGTCTGCTTCATGTCCCCGGCCGAGACGAACCGGGACAGCTGGGCGATCTGGATCGGCAGCCCCTTGAACCGCTCGGTGAAGGTCCGGAAATGCTGGCGGGCGAGCAGGGTGGTCGGCACGATCACCGCCACCTGCTTGCCGGCGATCGCCGCCGCGAAGGCGCCGCGCAACGCCACCTCGGTCTTGCCGAAGCCGACATCGCCGCAGACCAGCCGGTCCATCGGACGCCCGGCATTGAGGTCGTCCAGCACCGCGTCGATGGCGTTGGCCTGGTCCTCGGTCTCCTCGAACGGGAAGCGGGCGGCGAACTCGCCGTAGAGTCCCTCCGGCGCCTTGAGCACCGGCGCCTTCCGGACGAAGCGCTGGGCCGCGACCTTGATCAATTCGCCCGCCATCTCGAGGATGCGGCGCTTCATCTTGGCCTTGCGGGCCTGCCAGGCGCCGCCGCCGAGTCGGTCGAGGGCGACCTCCGAATCCTCCGAGCCGTAGCGGGTCAGGAGTTCGATGTTCTCCACCGGCAGCAGCAGCAGGCCGCCGGTGTAGCTCAGCTCCAGGCAATCGTGCGGGGCGCCGGCGGCGTGGATCGTCTTCAGGCCGGAGAACCGGCCGATGCCGTGGTCGGCATGGACCACGAGGTCGCCGGGCTGGAGCGCCTGCACCTCCAGGATCACGTCCTGGGGCCGCTTGGCCTTGCGCTTCTGGCGCACCAGCCGGTCGCCCAGGATGTCGCCCTCGGAGACCACGGCGAGTTCGCCCACCGTGAAGCCCGCCTCCAGGCCCCAGACCGCCACGGCGGAATCGGCGCCGCGCTTCAGCGCGTAGACGTCCGACAGGCGGGTGATCGCCACGGGCTTCCTCAGGCCGTGGTCGGCGAGCACGCCGCAGAGCCGGTCGCGGGAGCCGTCGGACCAGGATCCCAGGATCACGTGATGACCGGATCCCTGGAGGTCGCGGATATGGGCCACCGCCGCGTCGAACACGCTGGCGCTCTCGTTCGCGCGCTCCGGCGCGAAGTTTCTTCCGGATTTTGCGCCGCAATCGATGACCGCGCGCTCGGGCGAGTCCGGCTGGGCGAAGGGCGTCAGCCGCGCCACGGTGGCGGCGGCGATCCGCTCCTTCAGCTCGTTCGGGGTCAGGTAGAGGGCGCGCGGCGGCAGCGGCTTGTAGGGGGCGACGCCGGACTGGGGCGTCTTCATCGCGCCCTCGCGGGCCTGGTAGTAATCCTGCACGAGGCTGATCCGCTCGGCGGCGGCATCCTCGACCTGCGGGTCGAACACCAGCGGCACGCCGCCGAGATAGTCGAACAGCGTGTCGAGTTCGCCGTAGAACAGCGGCATCCAGTGCTCGAGGCCGGCATAGCGGCGGCCCTCGCTCACGGTCTCGTAGAGCCGGTCGTCCCGGGTCGCCGCGCCAAAACTCTGGATGTAGCCCTGGCGGAAGCGCCGGATCGTCTCGGTGGTGAGCTGGACCTCGCTCATCGGCATCAGGTCGAGCGAGCGCAATTGGCCGGTGGTGCGCTGGGTCTCCGGATCGAAGGCGCGGATCGATTCCAGCGTGTCGCCGAAGAAGTCGAGGCGGATCGGCACCGGCAGGCCCGGCGGCGACAGGTCGAGGATGCCGCCGCGCACCGCGTACTCGCCCGTGTCCCGTACCGTCCCCGTGCGCAGGAAACCGTTGGCCTCGACCCAGGCGACCACGTCGTCCATCGCCACGACGTTGCCGATCGCCGCCGAGAACGCCTCCTTGGCGATGTGGCCGCGGGGCGGCACCCGCTGCACCAGGGCGTTGACCGTGGTGCAGAGGATGCGCGGGCGGTCCTCGGCGGAGCGGGTCCGGGCCAGGCGGGCCAAAGCCGTCATCCGGGCGGCGGCCGTGGCCGTGGTCGGCGAGACCCGGTCGTAGGGCTGGCAGTCCCAGGCCGGCAGGTTCATCACGCCGGCGCGGGGCCAGCCCGACCGGCAGGCCGCCACCATCACGCCCCAGCCCGACAGGCCGCCCGCGAACGGCCGTGTGCCGTCGATCGGGTCGCCCACGAAGGTCCAGGCGTCGCGCGCCAGCATCGCCTTGGCGGCCGCGTGGCCAAGCTCGTCGGCCGTCTCCTCCTCGATCAGGTCGGGGCCGAAGCGCGCGTGCAGCAGGCGGCTGACCGCGAGATCCGCCTCGGTCAGAGCCTGGCCGAGGTCCGGCCCCTTGTTGGTCATCGCCAGGCCCTCCGCGCGCATCGCGAGCGCCAGCGGCGCGGCCTCCTCGGTGAAGGCGAGCATTGCGGCGAGGACATCGCCGACCGGGGCGTCGGGTGCGATCATGCGGCGAACAACGCGGGCTGGCGCAGCATCAGCGCCTGGACCAGGACGAGGGTCTTGAGATCGGACAGGCGCCCGGCGCGGACCTGATCCGCCAGGGCGCTGAGGGGTACCTCCAGCACCTCGACCTGCTCGCCCTCGCCGGGCAACCCGCCTCCCGGGCCGACGCGGTCGGCCTGACGGTAAGGGGCGAGGTAAAGCCACAGGCGCTCGGAGGAGACGCTCGGCATGCTGTAGGCATGGGTGACGCGCTCGAGCCGCTCGAGCCGCACGCCCGCCTCCTCCATCGCTTCGCGGATCGCGGTCGCCTCCGGCTCGCCGCCGTCGAGGCC
>NZ_VRVD01000293.1:0-5771 GCF_008040015.1 Methylobacterium sp. WL18
CCGACATCGTGGGGACTGCGGATGGTCTCGCCGACCTCCTGCATCACCCCGACCTGTTCCTGACGCCGGAGATGAACGCCAAGGATGCGGCCGCAACCTTCGACCGCAGCGAGAGCGAGGCGCTGGCGGTGGTCCAGAATGCGGCGAGCCGCCAAGTCCTGGGCCTGCTCACCGAGAGCCACACGCTCAAGCGCTACAGCGAGGAACTGGACCGCCAGCGCCGGGCCATGGCAGGCGAATCTCCGTGATTGTCAGGCCGGGGTGTTGACCGCATGCGCGGGTGCAACACCCTGCCATCGTGCAACCCGGGGCCGGTCCGCGGCCCCCGACGCGAGACCCGTGAGGATCCATGGCCGGTCAAGACAGCAGCCCGCAGCGCCGCTACCGCATCGCGGTTATCCCGGGCGACGGCATCGGCAAGGAGGTGGTGCCCGAGGGCGTGCGCGTGCTCGAGCAGGCGGCCAAGCGGCACGGCTTCGCGCTCCAGTTCGACTGGTTCGATTTCGCGAGCTGCGATTATTACGAGCGGCACGGAAGGATGATGCCGGAGGACTGGAAGCCGCAGATCGAGACACACGACGCGATCTATTTCGGCGCCGTCGGCATGCCGGAGCGCGTTCCCGACCACATCTCCCTGTGGGGCTCGCTGATCCTGTTCCGGCGCGAGTTCGACCAATACGCCAACCTGCGTCCGGTGCGCCTCATGCCCGGGGTGAAGTGCCCGCTGGCCGACCGCAAGCCCGGCGATATCGACTTCTGGGTGGTCCGCGAGAACACCGAGGGCGAGTACTCGAATGCGGGCGGCCGCATGTTCGCCGGCACCGACCGCGAATTCGCGCTGCAGGAGACGATCATGACCCGCCACGGGGTCGACCGGATCCTGAAATTCGCCTTTGAGTTGGCCCAGACCCGGCCGAAGAAGCACCTGACCTCGGCCACGAAGTCGAACGGCATCTCGATCACGATGCCGTACTGGGACGAGCGCGTGAAGGCGGTGGCCGAGGGCTACCCGGACGTGCGGTGGGACCAGTACCACATCGACATCCTGACCGCGCATTTCGTGCTCAACCCGGACCGGTTCGACGTGGTCGTGGCGTCGAACCTGTTCGGCGACATCCTGTCGGATCTCGGACCCGCCTGCACCGGAACGATCGGCATCGCGCCGTCCGGCAACATCAATCCGGAGCGCGTGCACCCGTCGGTGTTCGAGCCGGTCCACGGGTCCGCCCCCGACATCGCCGGCCAGGGGATCGCCAACCCGATCGGCCAGATCTGGTCGGGCGCGATGATGCTGGAGCATCTCGGCGAGCACGAAGCCGCCCGGGAGATCGTCAGCGGGATCGAGCGGGTGCTGTCCGAGCGGACGCTGCGGACGCGCGACCTCGGCGGGAATGCGGATACGCAGGCCTGCGGGAAGGCCGTGGCGGAGGCTCTGGGCTGAGGATCAGCCGAGGGTCTTGAGGGCCTTCAGGCTCTCGATCTGCTCCTCCTGCACCGCCGCCTCGTGCAGGAGCGGCGCCAGGTAGGCATCGAGATGGCCGTCGCCGGGCAGGTGTATCTCCTTGGTCAGGGCCACCAGGAAGGCGGCCTTGTCGGCTTCCTGCCATGCGATGGAGATACCGGCTCGGTTCGCCAGGACCGTGTGCACGACCATGATGGCGCGCCCGTTCCCGTCCAGGAATGGATGGGCATGCGCCAGCGAGCCCAGCACCGCGCCGGGCTTTGCCCGCATGTAAGGTGGAATCGTTGCCTTGCGCAAGGGCGTGTTCGGCGGCTCCGCGGATATCCCGCGGGAAGGCGAACATCCGGTCGTAGCCGCCACGGCTGATATGGGCACCGGGCGCCGTCTCCAGGCGGTCGTGCCCGGCCCAGGGATAGACGGGACTGAACAGGGTCTCGTGCGTGCGCAGGATGTCGGCGTAGGTCAGCGGCACGCGATCCGAGAGCTCGGCGACGGCCTTGCCGACTTTCGTCAGGAATGCCCTGTGCTCCAGCTGCTTGACGCGAGCGAGGTCTTTCAGGCCCGCGACGTTGCGGAGATAGCCGCGTTCCTCGAAGTCGCCGAAGACATCGAACATCACATGTCGGGGCCGTCCCGCTCGGCGAGATAACGGGCGTGAAGCCTGGTGTTCTCGATCTCAGGGATGATTTCGGCACGCCCCAACGCGACGAGAAGCCACTCGGTCTCGTCCAGCTGGATGTCGTCGCCTGCCACCCGGGAGACCGCCGCGGCCCAGTCGTCGAGGTCCCCCCGCTCGTAGCGGATGGCGTGCTGGCGGGCGAGGTCGTGGATGACGTCCCTGGCCGTCCTCGGCGCGGAATCGGCCCGGGGACGGACGGCAACCTGTGCAGTCATGGGGAACTCCTCCCCATGACCATAGCGCATCGCGGGCTCGTTCGCACGAAGTCGGGTTCGGCGGTTGGGTTCGCACCGCCGTCTCAGGATGACGAATCCGGGTTGGATGAACCCTGAGATTTAAGGATCAGCGCGGGCGGCGGCGCACGCTCACCACGTTGCTCGCCTGCTCGACCTGGCCGGAAGAAGCCGGCAGCGTCGCGAGCGCGGTCTTGACGATGGTGGCGGCGTCGAGGCCGGCCTCGGCGTACATCTTCTCCGGGCTGTCGTGGTCCTGGTAGGTGTCCGGCAGCGTCAGCGTCCGCACCCGGACCCGGCCCGCGTCCAGCGCACCCTGCTCCGACAGCAGGTGCAGCACCATCGCCCCGAACCCGCCGCGCGAGCCCTCCTCGATGGTGATCAGCACCTCGTGGTTCTGCGCCAGATCGAGGATCAATGCCTCGTCGAGAGGCTTGGCGAAGCGCGCATCCGCCACGCTCACCGCCACGCCCTGGTCCGACAGCGTGTCCGCCGCCTTCAGAGCCTCGGACAGCCGCGTGCCGAGGCTGAGGATCGCCACCCGCGCCTCCGGATCCCGGCGGACCATCCGGCCCTTGCCGATCGCCAGCACCTCGCCCCGCTCCGGAAGCTCGACGCCGACGCCCTCGCCGCGCGGGTAGCGCAGCGCGATCGGGCCGGTGTCATGGGCGTGCGCGGTCGCCACCATGTGCACCAGCTCGGCCTCGTCGGAGGCCGCCATTACGGTCATGTTCGGCAGGCAGCACAGATACGCCAGATCGAACGCCCCGGCATGGGTCGCCCCGTCGGCGCCGACCAGCCCGGCCCGGTCCAGGCAGAACCGCACCGGCAGGTTCTGCAACGCCACGTCGTGCACGACCTGATCGTAGGCCCGCTGCAGGAAGGTCGAGTAGATCGCCACGAACGGCCGGTAGCCCTCCGTCGCCAGGCCGCCGGCAAACGTCACCGCGTGCTGCTCGGCGATGCCGACGTCGAAGGTCTTGTCCGGGTGTGCCTTGCCGAACAGGTCGATGCCGGTGCCGCCGGGCATCGCCGCGGTGATCGCCACGACCCGGTCGTCGGCGTCCGCCGCCTTGATCAGGCTCTCGCCGAACACCCGCGTGTAGGCCGGGGCGTTGGGCTTGGCCTTGGCCTGCACGCCCGAGACCACGTCGAACTTGACCACGCCGTGATAGCGGTCGGCCGAGGCCTCGGCGGGCGCGTAGCCCTTGCCCTTGCGGGTGACGACGTGGAGCAGGATCGGGCCGTGCTCGGCGTCGCGGACGTTCTTCAGGACGGGCAGCAGCTGGTCGAGGTTGTGCCCGTCGACCGGGCCGACATAGTGGAAGCCCATCTCCTCGAACATCGTGCCGCCGCCGACCACCAGGGAGCGGGCGTATTCCTCGGCCGCCGCGGCGCGCTGGTAGAGCGCCTTCGGCAGGAGCTTGCCGAGCTGCTTGGCGGTCTCGCGCAGCGACTGATAGGTGCCGCCGGACGCCAGCCGGGCCAGGTAGCCCGACATCGCGCCCACCGGCGGGGCGATCGACATGTCGTTGTCGTTGAGGATCACGATCAGGCGCGAGTGAAGCGCGCCGGCATTGTTCATGGCTTCATACGCCATGCCGGCCGACATCGAACCGTCGCCGATCACCGCGATGGCGTTGCGGCGCTTCGGTGTCCGGCCCTTGGCCTTGGCGGCCTCGGAGTCGAGGTCGCGGGCGACCGCCATGCCGAGCGCGGCGGAGATCGAGGTCGAGGAATGGGCGGCGCCGAACGGGTCGTAGACGCTCTCGGAGCGCTTGGTGAAGCCGGACAGGCCTCCCCCCTGGCGCAGGGTGCGGATGCGGTCGCGGCGTCCGGTGAGGATCTTGTGCGGGTAGCACTGGTGGCCGACGTCCCAGACGATGCGGTCGTCGGGGGTGTCGAACACGTGGTGCAGGGCGACGGTGAGCTCGACCACGCCGAGCCCGGAGCCGAGATGGCCGCCGGTGATCGACACGGCGTCGATCATCTCGGCCCGCACCGCGTCCGCCACAGCCTGAAGCTCGGATTCGGGAAGCTGCCGAAGCGCGGCCGGCTCCGGGACACGGTCGAGAAGCGCGCTCAGCTCGGGGGAAATCGCCACGGCATCAACCTCTATCGGACGGGATCGGTCGGACCGCCGAGCCTCAGGATATATCGAGCGGCGCCACGCCCTCGGGCCGCCCGTCGGCACCGAGGGTGATCCGCTGGATCCGCGCCTCGGCCCGCTTCAGCAGCGCCTCGCAGTGCTTCTTCAGCACCTCGCCGCGCTCGTAGATCGCCACGGACTCGTCCAGCGGGACATCGCCCCGCTCGAGCCTGCGCACGATCTCCTCGAGTTGCTCCAGCGCCTTCTCGAAGGGCAGGTCGCCGGCGGCCGGGGCCACCTCGGGTCTGCTCGCGTTCATCCCACACACATCCTTTGGGTCGGTTCTAAGGCGGCAGCCGGTGCGGCCACAACCCAGGCGAGGGTGGGCCCGGGCCGATCCGCAGCGTTTTGGTGCGGCGCGGCGGCGTTTGCGCCACACTCGCTACCCTCTGCGGAACGACCCTCGAACGGTCGCACGCAGCGGTACAGGCGTCGGCAACTGAAAGTTTTGTGGTGGGCCGTCACGTCAGCGTGAGGCAGAACGGCGTCCCCTCGAACGCCTCGGCGCCGCGGCCGATCCGCGCGATCGCCGCGACCATGCGGCCGTCCCGACCGAGCATCCGGTCGGCGATCGCCACGAACAGGGGGTTGGGGGTCGCGGACGGGGAGGCGGCCCGCAGGGCGTCGGCGATGGCACCCTCGTCGCGCTCGGGCGCCAGGGCGCAGGCCGCGATGTAGGCCGCCGCGGTGGAGCGGCTGATCCCGGCATAGCAGTGGATCACCAGCGGCTTGTCCCGGGGCCAGGCCCGCGTGAAGGCCAGGATCCCGGCCACGTGCTCGTCAGCCGGCAAAACGTGTCCGTCCCGGGGCTCGGCGATGTCGCTGACCCCGATGATGGCGTGATTCTCCGCATCGATTAGCGCCGGCCGCTCCAGGGGCGTGCCGACATTGACCAGCGTGAGCACGTGGCTCGCCCCGGTGGCGGCGACGGTCTCGGGCAGGCGCGAGAGCGGACAGACGTGAAGGGTCGGCATGTGGCGGCCCATGGCGTGGGATCGTGACGGATCGAGGGCGGAGGTCTCGGATCTCAAGCCCGGCAGAGGGCGTGGAACCGGTCGAGGAACCGTGCCTCGGCCTGGGCGGTCGGCCAGGGCTCGGCCAACCCGAGGACGGCCTCGGGCAGATCGGGGGCCGCGCCGAAATAGAGGTCCGCCTCGTCGGGCGCGAAGCCCGCGAGCTCCACGGCCTCGATATGGGCGGCGATCCGGTCGGCGCGCTTGACCAGGCTGCCGAGGGTGGGCCCGGGCT
>NZ_VRVD01000294.1:0-5761 GCF_008040015.1 Methylobacterium sp. WL18
CACCGCCCCGAGCCGCTGGATCTCGTGGACCGGCGACGGCACCCGGGGGATCGCCTCGCCCCGCGAGAGCGCCGGGCCCGAGGCCGCCAGCAGCCGCAGCGGGCGCGACACCCGGGACCAGAGGTTGACCGCCAGGACCGACGAGGTGGCGAGCACCAGGAGGCCGAAGCCCGCGAAGGCCCAGACCCAGCGGCGCACCCGGGCATCGACCAGCGCCTGCGGGATGCTGGTGGCGACCATCCAGCCGGTCAGGCGCGAGCGCGCCTCGATCACCACGACCGGTTTGTGCTGGCGGTCCTGGCCCTCCCACACCCCCGGCGTCGCGGTCTGGACCTGGCGCAGGCTGGCGAGCCGGGGCTTGCCGACCACGGAATCCGGGTCCGGCAACCGGGCGAGGACGGTCCCGTTCCGGTCGGAAATGCCGGTGGTCCAGCCGGGTACGACCTCGCGGGACAGGATGCCCTGGAGGCGCGACAGCGGCACCGTGAAGCTCAAGAGGTAGGCGACCTCGCCCTCGACCATGACGGGGACGCCGACCGCGTAGGTCGCCTCGTTCGGGGTCGGGCCCGGGACGTAGCCGCTGACCATGGCGCGCTGGGCGCCCTGCGTCAGCTCCGGATCGAACGGGAGCGGCATCATCGGCATCGGCGCGCCCCGCGGCACGCCGGTGTTGACGACCTCCTGGCCGTTCGGGCGCCGCAGCAGCACGTCGAGGTCGATCGACTCGCGCACCAGACGAGCCTGCGCGTCGAACGCCTCGAAATCGCCCTGCCGGATCCGCGGCGACGTGGCCAGCGTCTGGAGCACCGAGACGAGGCCGGCGGTGTCGCGGTCGAGCGACAGGCCGATGCCGCGCACGTTCTCGCGGGCGTCCTGCTCGAAGCGGGCGCGCTCGGCCGAGGCGTAGCGCATGAGCAGGATGCTGGTGAACAGCAGCCCCGGGCCGATCAGCGCCACCACGAGGGCGATCAGGTAGACCTGCGTGGAGAACCCGTTGCGCCCGAACCGGTGCATCCGGCGCGACAGCCACGACCGGCGCGCGGGAAGGACCGCCGGGAGGTTCGCGCCCTCGGCGTCCTGTTCCGGGCTCAAGCGGCGCCCGTCCCCGGCACGCGGTGCCCCGCGGGCTCCTCGCCGTTCCCTCGCTTCATGACCGGTCGATATGGCCGAGATCGCGCCCCGGGTCGAGGTGGTCGCGCACCCGTTGCTTGAGGGCTTTGACGTCCGGAAACCCGCCGTCGCGGACCCGCTCCCACAGGAGGACCCCGGCGATCTCGATCCGGAACGCGCCGCCCGTGGCGGGCACGAGGGCGACCTCGCCGAGATCGTCACGGAATGTCGAGAGCAGCTCCTGCGCCATCCAGGCGGAGCGCAGCAGCCAGTTGCACTGCGTGCAATAGGTGATCGCGACGCGCGGTCCGGCCCGGCGCAGGCCGTCCTCCCTGGTCACGTCGCTGTCGGACGGATCGCCCGCTTGCTTCTCGTGCATGCGGCCACAGCGCATTGCGGCGCCATCCTTGTCAACCTCACCCACCGGAACGGCGCGCGCGGCGCTTGACGTTTCGGGTCGGCGCGCCCTAGAAGGCCCGGCATCCGGTCGCGGCCTGCTCCAGGCGCGTACGACCGCGGTGGTCCCGCCCCCGGGCGGCACACCGGCACGGACGGTTAGCACAGCGGTAGTGCGTTCCCTTCACACGGGAAAGGTCGCAGGTTCGATCCCTGCACCGTCCACCATTCTCCTCCCTCCCCCCGAATGTCCGACGTGTCTGACATTGGCGTCGGTTTGCCACCTGAAACGCCCGTGCTAAGGCCGCTGGATCGGTGAACGCACAAGCTTCGACCCGGCCTCAACCGGGCAAGGCGGCACGAGCAGGGTAAGGGCGGGAACAGCCATGAAGGACATCCTCGACAAGCTCGCTGAGCGGCGGGCCCAGGCGCGTCTGGGCGGCGGCGAGAAGCGCGTCGAGGCCCAGCACAAGCGCGGCAAGCTCACGGCGCGCGAGCGGATCGAACTCCTCCTCGACCACGGGTCGTTCGAGGAGTTCGACATGTTCGTGCAGCACCGCTCCACCGATTTCGGCATGGAGAAGCAGAAGATCCCCGGCGACGGCGTGGTCACCGGTTGGGGCACGATCAACGGCCGCACGGTCTTCCTGTTCTCGAAGGACTTCACCGTGTTCGGCGGCTCCCTGTCGGAGGCGCACGCGCAGAAGATCGTGAAGGTGCAGGACATGGCGCTGAAGATGCGCGCCCCGATCATCGGCATCTTCGATGCCGGCGGCGCGCGCATCCAGGAGGGCGTCGCGGCGCTCGGCGGCTACGGCGAGGTGTTCCGCCGCAACGTCATGGCCTCGGGCGTGATCCCGCAGATCTCGGTGATCATGGGCCCGTGCGCGGGCGGCGACGTCTACTCGCCGGCCATGACCGACTTCATCTTCATGGTCCGCGACACGAGCTACATGTTCGTGACCGGCCCCGACGTGGTGAAGACCGTCACCAACGAGGTCGTGACCGCCGAGGAACTCGGCGGCGCCAAGGTCCACACTAGCAAGTCCTCGATCGCGGACGGTGCGTTCGAGAACGACGTCGAGGCGATCCTGCAGATCCGCCGCCTGCTGGACTTCCTGCCCGCCAACAACATCGAGGGCGTGCCGGAGATCGAGAGCTTCGACGACGTCGACCGGCTCGACATGTCGCTGGACACCCTGATCCCCGACAACCCGAACAAGCCCTACGACATGGGCGAGCTGATTCGCCGGGTCGTCGACGAGGGCGACTTCTTCGAGATCCAGGCGGCCTACGCCCGCAACATCATGACCGGGTTCGGCCGGATCGAGGGCCGTACCGTCGGGTTCGTCGCCAACCAGCCGATGGTGCTGGCCGGGGTTCTGGATTCGGATGCCTCCCGCAAGGCCGCGCGGTTCGTGCGCTTCTGCGACGCCTTCGCGATCCCGATCGTGACCTTCGTGGACGTGCCGGGCTTCCTGCCGGGCACCGCGCAGGAATACGGCGGCCTGATCAAGCACGGCGCCAAGCTGCTGTTCGCCTATTCGCAGGCGACGGTGCCGCTGGTGACGATCATCACCCGCAAGGCCTTCGGCGGCGCCTACGACGTGATGGCCTCCAAGCACGTCGGCGCCGACCTGAACTACGCCTGGCCCACCGCACAGATCGCCGTGATGGGCGCCAAGGGCGCGGTGGAGATCATCTTCCGCAGCGAACTCGGCGACCCGGACAAGATCGCTGCCCGCACCGGCGAGTACGAGGACCGCTTCCTGTCGCCGTTCGTGGCCGCCGAGCGCGGCTACATCGACGAGGTGATCATGCCCCACTCGACCCGCAAGCGGATCGCCCGGGCGCTGGGCATGCTCCGCACCAAGGAGATGGAGCAGCCCTGGAAGAAGCACGACAACATCCCGCTCTGAGGCGTGCGCGGGCCGGCGGCGCCGTCGCCGGCCTCAGCTCCGGTCGCTGTGCTCGATCACCGCGCACAGCGTCAGCGGCCCCTTGTCGGGGGAGACCATCGCCGAGCAGGTGATCCGGGCGCCGCCCAGGTCGACGTTGCTGTGGCGCAGGCGGACGGCCGCGGCCTGGGCCTTGTGCGCCGCCTCGGTGATGGTCGCGGCATCGATGCCGGTCACCGCGTGCCCGGCCCGGCCGAACGTCTCGTAATACGCCTCCGGGGGACTGGCCCCGCGATACTGCGCGCCGACCGAGGACAGGTCCGGGCTGCCGCAGGCCAGCGACAGGGTCATGTCGGGGCCGTCCGCGAAGCTGGCGTAGTCGCTGCGCCGCTCCGTCACCTTCGCGGCGGTCGCCGCCGTGACCTTGTCGATCAGGGTGTCGCAGGATTGGGCCCGAGCCGTGCCGGGGCCGGCTGCGAGGATCGTGAGGGCGAGGACGGGAAGAAGCGCGCGCATGGCCGGTAGTTAGCGCAGCACGAACGCAAAAGACGCGTGGCGCGGCGTTCAGGCGCGGGGCGGCTCGGCGGTACCGCCAAGTTCCAGCAAAACGATCTCCGGCGGCACGCCGAAGCGCACCGGGATCCGGCTCATGCCGAAGCCGCCGGACACGATCAGGTGGCGCCCGTCCTGGATGACGTGGCCATAGGCGTAATCGTGGCCGCGGACCCGCCGGATCGCCGGGGAATGGCCGAACAGCCGGACCTGGCCGCCGTGGGTATGGCCGGAGAGCGTCAGCGAGACCCGGTCGGGGACGGCGGCGAAGATGTTGGGCTCGTGGGCCATGAGGATCACCGGCGCGTCGTCGGTGATCGTCCCGAGGGTGGCGGGCAGGTCGTCGAGTCCCTCGTCCTGGCTGTTGTAGAACGGCTGCTGGTCGGCGAGGCCGGCGAGCCAGAACGGACGCCCGTCCTTCACCAGCCGCAGCGTCTCGTTCTCCATCACCGGGATGCCGCGGGCCTCCAGCAGGTGCTTCACCGCGGGCGAGCCGCGGCGGGAGCGCTGGACGGCGTGGTCGTCCCACCAATCGTGGTTGCCCAGGATGGCGTGGGTCCCGAGGGGCGCCTTCAGTCCCTCGACCATCCGGGCGAACTGCGCCAGCGGCAGCTTGCGCCACGCGATCTTGCCGGCCGGGTAGTCGCCGAGCATCAGCACGAGGTCGGGCTTCAGGGCATTCGTCGCATCGATGATCTCCGCCACCCGGTCGAACGGCATGTACGGCTCGCAGATGTGGAAATCCGCCAGCACCGCCACGCGCAGGTGCAGGGCGGGGTCCCAGCGCGGCAGGACCGGCGCATAGGTGGTCACCACCAGCCGGTGCAGCGGCTCGACGTCGAAGGCGTAGACGCCTGTCCCGGCGAGCAGGCCGGCGCCGGCGCCAAGCCCGGTCAGGAACTGCCGGCGGCTCGGCACGATCAGCATGGAGATGTCCAAAGGCTCTCGAAAGGATGTGCCTGCCGCTAAGCGCTCAGTCCGGCGAAACCGGGGCGGTGCCCAACCTGACACGAAGACGATTCAGCGAGGCTGAATCCCGCATCCGGCGATGGCCTGCGGCTACGGGCAGGCTATAACGGGCGCATAACGCCGCAAGAAACGTCCGGACCCCAATGTTGAACCGCCCCCTGCGCATCGGTACCCGCGGCAGCCCGATGGCGCTCGCACAGACCGGGATGGTGCGCGACAAGATCGTGGCGGCCAATCCCGGGCTCGAGACCGAACTCGTGGTGGTCACCACGGTGGCCGACAAGATCCTGGATCGCCCGCTCTCCGAAATCGGCGGCAAGGGGCTGTTCACCAAGGAACTCGAGCAGGCTCTGTTCGCCGACGAGGTCGACGTCGCGGTCCACTCCATGAAGGACGTGGAGACCTGGCTGCCGGACGGGCTGGTGATCGCCTGCATCCTGGAGCGCGACGACCCGCGCGACGCGTTCCTGTCCCCGCGTGCGGACGGGCTCGCGGGCCTTCCGCACGGCGCACGGGTCGGCACCTCGTCGCTGCGGCGGGGGGCGCAGGTGCTGATGCACCGGCCGGACCTGAAGGTCGTGCCGTTGCGCGGCAACGCCAACACCCGGATGCGCAAGCTCGAATCCGGCGAATGCGACGCGACGCTGCTGGCGCTCGCCGGGCTGCAGCGCCTGGGCCTGCAGGATATGGCGCGCAGCGTCCTCTCGGTCGATGAGATGCTGCCCGCGGTGGCGCAGGGCGCCCTCGGGATCGAGTGCCGGGCCAACGACGCGGCGGTTCGCGCCCTGCTGGCGCCGATCGCCTGCGCCCGCTCGGCCGCGATCGTCGTGGTGGTG
>NZ_VRVD01000295.1:0-5721 GCF_008040015.1 Methylobacterium sp. WL18
ACGGTGGGCCGCGCCGCGGCCGCAGCCGGGCTGCGGCGGGTCGGCTCTGCCTTGGCGGCGATGTGATCGACGAGGTCGCGGATGTGAACCATGCCGCGGGGGTCGTCCAGCGTCTCGCCGTAGACCGGCAGGCGGGAATGGCCGGCGTTGCGGAACAGCTTGAGCAGATCGCCGAGATTGGTGTCGTTCGAGACCGCGACGATGTCGGCCCGGGGGACCATCACGTCGTCGACCCGCACCTTGTGCAAGCCGAGCACGTTCTTGAGCATCACCCGCTCGAGGGGGGTGAGACCGCTCTCGCCGGCATCGGGCTCGGCGAGCGCCTCCTCAAGGCCCTCGCGCAGCGAATCGCGCGGCTTGAGGTGGAGCGCCTGGAGCAGGCGGTCGTACCAGGGCTCCCGGGTCTGGGATTCGCCCTCGGTGGAACTGGGCGCGGCCAGGGCCGCGCCGCGACTTCGATCGTTGCTCATGTCTCTCGGATCTGGGGGCGGTGGGGAATCGGCCGCTCAGGCATAGGGGTCCGGAATGCCCAAGGTCGCGAGGGCCGCGACTTCGAGCGCCTCCATGGCCTCAGCCTCGGCCTCGCCGTTCTCGTGGTCCTGACCGAGACAATGCAGGGTGCCATGGACGAGGAGGTGCGCGAGGTGATTCTGGAGCGGCTTCGACTGCTCGGCACTCTCGCGCACAAGGGTCTCGTAGGCAAGGACCACGTCGCCGAGCGGCAGCGCGGCGCCCGCATGCCGGGGCTGCGGGGCCGCCGGGAAGGACAGCACGTTCGTGGGCTTGTCCTTGCCGCGCCATGTGCGGTTGAGATCCTGGACGGTGACGTCGTCGGTCAGCATGACGCTGACTTCCACGGGCCCGTCCGGCGGCTCGGGAGCGGCCGACAGCCCCGCCTCGACGGCGCGGATCACGAGCGATTCGAGGTCGGGAATCGCGGTTTCCCAGCGGTCGTCCTCGACGGCGATGTCGATGTCGTGCGGCGTGCTCACGCCAGGGGCCGACGCCGGGGGTTGGGATTGCGGTCGGCATCGCCGTCGCCGTGGGTGGCGCGCTCGTAGGCGGTGACGATCCGGCGCACGAGGTCGTGGCGGACCACGTCCACGTCCTTGAAGGTCACCCGGCCGATGCCCTCGACGCCGTCGAGCACGTTCACCGCCTCCACGAGGCCGGATTTCTGGCCCGGCGGCAGGTCGACCTGACTGGGGTCGCCGGTGATGATCATGCGCGAGCCCTCCCCGAGGCGGGTCAGGAACATCTTCATCTGCATGGAAGTGGTGTTCTGCGCCTCGTCGAGGAGCACCACGGCGTTGGTGAGCGTCCGCCCGCGCATGAAGGCCAGCGGCGCGATCTCGATGATGCCGGTCTGCAGGCCGCGATCCACGTGGCGCGCCTCCATGAAGTCGTAGAGGGCGTCGTAGATCGGGCGCAGGTACGGATCGACCTTGTCGCGCATGTCGCCGGGCAGGAAGCCCAGGCGCTCGCCGGCCTCCACCGCCGGGCGTGACAGGATCAGTCGCTCGGCATGGCCCTGCTCGAGCAGCGACACGGCGTGGCCCACCGCCAGCCAGGTCTTGCCGGTGCCGGCCGGGCCTTCCGCGAAGACCAACTCGTTGGAGCGCAGGAGCTTGATGTACTGGTCCTGCGCCTGGTTGCGCGCCCGCACGGCCCCGCGGCGGCGGGTGGCGATCTGCTCGAAATGCGGCGTGTCGGCCTCGGCCGCGATCGCCTCGGCGGGGAACAGGGTCGCCTGCGCGGTGGCTTCGCGGATCGCGCCGTCGACATCGCCCAGCGTCAGGGTGCTGCCTCCGGTCCGCACCCGGGCGTAGAGCTTGAGGAACACCCGCCGGGCCTTCTCGGCGGCGTCGGGCGAGCCCTTGATGACGAGGTGGTTGCCGAGCGCCGTTGCGGTGACGTCGAGCCGGCGCTCGATATGGGCGACGTTCTGATCGTATTGACCGAAGACGAGGCTCGCGAGGCGGTTGTCGTCGAAGGTCAGCGGCACCTCCACGGCTTCCTCCAACTCGGCCGGCCGCGCCGCCGGCCCGCGACCCCGCAGGGGGCCGCGCTCGCCAGACCCGTCCGACGCGCTCAACCTGTGATCCTCACCGCCATCCCCATCGCTTAAATCCTCACGCCGCCACAGCCTCGGAAGCCAGCTGCCCGAACAGGCTGTTCGTCCCGGCACGGACGATCCGGACCGGGACGATCGACCCGATATGGTGGAGCGGGGCGTCGAACTGCACAGCCAGCAGGTGCGGCGTCTTGCCAGCGAGCTGCCCCGGAAGCCGGCCGGCCTTCTCGACCAGAACGTCGAACACCTGGCCGACCGCCGCCCGCTGGTAGGCGTAGCGCTGCTCGTCGAGGAGCGCCTGAAGCTCGGCGAGCCGCGCCGCCATCACGGGTTCGGGCACGCCGTCGTCGCGCTCGGCGGCCGGCGTGCCGGGGCGGGGGCTGTACTTGAACGAGAACGCGCTCTCGAAACCGATCGCGCGCACCAACCGAAGGGTGTCGGCGAAGTCGGCGTCGGTCTCGCCCGGGAAGCCGACGATGAAGTCCGAGGACAGGGCGACGTCCGGCCGGGCGGCGCGCACCCGGTCGATCAGGCGCCGGTACTGGTCGCCGGTGTGCTTGCGGTTCATGGCCGCGAGGATCCGGTCCGAGCCCGACTGAACCGGCAGGTGCAGGTACGGCATCAGCGCCGGCACCTCGGCATGGGCCCGCACGAGCGCATCGTCGAAATCGTTCGGGTGGCTGGTGGTGTAGCGGACCCGGGCGAGGCCGGGGATCTTTGCGACGGCCCGGATGAGGTGGGCGAGCCCGACCGGGGCACCGTCCGGGCCGAGGCCGTGATAGCCGTTGACGTTCTGGCCGATCAGCGTGACCTCGCGGGCGCCGCCCTCGGCAAGCCTCTGGGCCTCGGCCAGCACCGCCGCCACGGGGCGGGAGACCTCGGCACCGCGGGTATAGGGCACCACACAGAAGGCGCAGAACTTGTCGCAGCCTTCCTGCACGGTGAGGAAGGCCGTCGGCGCGGAGGTGCGGCGCCGGGGCAGGTGCGCGAACTTGTCCTCGACCGGGAATTCGGTGTCGACCACCCGGCGCTCGCGGGAACGGGCCAGGAGGTCCGGCAGGCGATGGTAGCTCTGCGGGCCGACCACCACGTCCACCGCGGGCTGGCGCGCCTGGATCTCGGCGCCCTCGGCCTGGGCGACGCAGCCGGCGACGACGATGCGGGTGTCGAGGCCGCGGGCCTGCCGCTCGCCCTTCAGGACGCGCAGGCGGCCGAGTTCGGAATAGACCTTCTCGGCGGCCTTCTCGCGGATGTGGCAGGTGTTGAGGACGACGACGTCGGCCTCCTCCACCGAATCGGTCGGCGTATATCCCTCAACGCCCAGCACGTCGGCCATGCGGGCCGCGTCGTAGGCGTTCATCTGGCAACCGTAGGATTTGACGAAGGCCTTCTTCAACGCGTGCCGCCCTAAAACCGTCCGCTCGCCCATCGACCCGCCCCGATCCTGCGCGGACCGGCGGGCGGGAGCCTGTAGCACGGATCGCGCGGGCCGTCGCGACACCCCACGGCAAGGCGCGGTTTCCAAAGGGCTCAGCCCTTTGGCGGGTTTGGGGCGGAGCCCCGATAACCTTGGGAGGCGGCGGGGCTTGCCCGCCGCCCCGTCGTCAGTGGGCCGCGGCCGCGGCTGGGACGTCGATGACCATCTGCTGGAAGAACGGCACGTAGGCCTGGAGCATCACGAACAGGCCGACCAGGCAGGCGAGCGCGATCGAGTGCCAGAACACGAAGCGCAGGATCTTGCCTTCCTGCCCGAAATAGCCGGTGGCCGTGGAGGCGACGACGATCGACTGGGCGTCGATCATCTTGCCCATCACGCCGCCCGACGAGTTCGCCGCCGCCATCAGCACGCCCGAGAGGCCGAGTTGCTCGGCGGTGATCCGCTGCAGCCCGCCGAACAGGACGTTCGAGGCCGTGTCCGACCCGGTCAGCGCGACGCCCAGCCAGCCGAGCAGGGTGCCGAAGAACGGGTACAGGATGCCGGTGCCCGCGAAGGCGAGGCCCAGCGTGGCGTCGACGCCGGCGTAGCGGGTGAGCACGCCCAGCGCCAGCATCGCCGCGATGGTGATCAGCGAGAACCGCAGCGCCCAGATGGTCTCGACATAGGCCGTGACGAGGCGGACCGGCGAGAACCGCATGATCAGGCCGGAGATGAGCGCGGCGATCAGCACCCCGGTCCCGGTGTAGGACATGTAGGTGAACAGGAAGACCGCGCCCTCGGGCACCGGCTTGGCCACCACCGGCGGCACCTTCATGATCGCGTTGTGCAGGCCGGGCACCTCGTATTTCCAGGTGAAGAGCGGGTTCACGATGCCCTTGAACCAGCCGGTGCCCCAGATCGCCACCACCACCGAGAGGATGATCCACGGCAGCCAGGCCAGCAGGATCTCGCGCTGCGAGGCCGTGCGCGTGCCGGTGTGGACCGGGGGCGTGCCGGGAACGCCGGCGCCCAGCGGCGACGGGCGCGGAGTGGCCAGCGCCAGGGACGGATCGTGACCGCGCAGCGCCGGGGAGGTCCAGATCTCCCGCGGCTGCCAGACCTTCAGGAACAGCACGAGGGCGAGCATCGAGGCGATCGAGGCGCCGATGTCGACGATCCACGGATTGACGTAGTTCGAGATCAGGAACTGCGCGGTCGCGAAGGATCCGGCGCAGACCAGGATCGGCGGCCAGACCCGGACCATGCCGCGGAAGCCCGCGAACACCCAGATCAGCCAGAACGGCACGATCAGCGAGAACAGCGGCAGCTGCCGGCCGATCATGGCGCCCAGGATCTCGGGCGGGTAGCCCGTGACCGAGGCCAGGCCCTGGATCGGCGCGCCGAGCGCCCCGAAGGCGACGGGAGCCGTGTTGGCGATCAGCGACAGGCCCGAGGCCGCCAGCGGCGAGAAGCCCAAACCGATCAGGATCGCCCCGGTGACCGCCACCGGCGTGCCGAAGCCGCCCGCGCCCTCGAAGAAGGCGCCGAACGCGAAGGCCACCAGGAGGAGCTGCAACCGCCGGTCGGCGGTGATGCCGGCAACCGACTGCTGCAGCACCGAGAACCAGCCCTTCTCCACCGTCAGCCGGTAAAGGAAGATGACGTTGAGGATGATCCAGCCGATCGGGAAGAAGCCCGTGACCATGCCGAGGATCGCGGCCCGGGACGCGAGCCCGGCCGGCATGCCGAAGCCCACGATGGCGACCAAGAGGGCGAGGACCAGGGCGATGACCGCCGCGATGTGGGCTTTCACGCGCCCGCTGGCGATCATGGCGAGGAGGGCGATGACCGGCACGGAGGCGGCCAGCGTCGAGAGCCAGGGGCTCCCGAACGGATCGTAGACTTGGTTCCAGGGTTGCAAGGGGCGTCCTCCGATACCCCGATGTCAGGGGTTTCGGCCGACCTATCAGAGGCTCACCAGACCCTCAACAGATATGCATCATGTATTCATAGGGTGGTTCTACCGGGATATGGCGGTCACGGGTCGGATCCATCCAGGCCGCTTCGCCACGCGTGCGATGACGGGAAACCGCATCGCACCCGTCTCGTAAGGCCCCCAAAAACCTCACACCGCCGCGATCTCGGGGCCGCCGAGGTCGAGCCCCGGGGCGGCCGGCCGAGGCCCGAGCGTGGGCCTGGTCTCGCCCCGGCCGGTGGCGATCCCCTGAAG
>NZ_VRVD01000296.1:0-5718 GCF_008040015.1 Methylobacterium sp. WL18
CGCCCGGCGGCAGGGCGGCGCGCACCCGCCGCGCGACTTCGACCAACACCCGGTCTCCGGTCTGGTGTCCGTAGACGTCGTTGACCGACTTGAAGCCGTCGAGGTCGAGCAGCAGCAGGCAGGCGGTGCCGGCGCCGAACCGGATCCCGACCGCGCCGGTCGAACCGGCATCCGAACGCGTCCCGAGGCGGTCCTCGGCCTGCTGGATGAAGCCGGCCCGGTTGAGCAGGCCGGTGAGGTCGTCGTGGGTCGCGCGCCAGCGCATCTCCTCCACCAGCGCGGTGGCGCTGGCCTGCGCCTCGGCGCGGGATCGGGCGAGCGCGGTGGCGTCGTTCTTCAGCCGGCTCGCCTCGCGGAACCCCGCCTCGCTCTGGAACGCGGTGCGGGACAAGGCGGCGAGATAGAGCAGCACGCAGGCCGCCAGGCAGCAGCGGTCGAACCCGCCGGCGGCGAACAGGCAAAACGCCACCGACAGCAGCGGCAGTACGATGAAGCTGAACGGGATCCGGGCATAGGCCGTCCCGTGGGTGACGGCCCCCGCGGTGATGCCGCAGGTGATGGTGAGGTAGAACAGGGTCTGCGCCGAGGTGTAGCCCGCGCATAGCAGCGGCTGGAACGCCCAGACCAGCCCCGACAGGAGGGCCGCGGCGGTGCAGGCGCGCAGGTGTCCCTCCACCGAGCGCGAGGCGGCCCCGGCCATGTCCGGCGGCATCTCGGCCGTCAGGGCGAGCCCCGGACAGGGCGCCCGGCACAGTCCGATCCGCACGAGGTTGGCCGCGGTCGAGGCCGCGTACCAGACCATCCCGGCGCGGCCGTTGCCGCCCTGGAACGCCACCAGCACGCTCGCCAGCCCGAGCAGCATGTTGACCGGAATCGCGGTGAGGACGCTGCCGCGCACGGCTTCGAGCTGATCCCGGCGGACCAGCGCGTTCAGCCGTGCCGGATCGCCGGAGACCGCCGTCCCGGGGGCTGCGTCCTCCAGGTCGTGAATCGTCATCGCGCATCCAATCAGAGGCACGCAATAATCAATCAAGAGTCGTAAGAGAGTGTTGAAATTACGCGTCCATGGAATCGACCGCCGCGGACCATTGGGACCGCACGTCGCAAGCCATTCCGGTCCCGCCGCCGCGCGCCATATCGCGGGTCGGGCCGCAGCCGGGCCCCGGACGCAGCATGGCCCTCACCAGCGACCTCCTCGACATCCGGACGATCTACCACGAGCCCACGGTGGGCGATTACCCAATCGGCCGGGAGATCCTGGCGCGCTTCCCCGACGCGGAGCGCATCCCCGTGCCGTCGCACTGGAACATCCCGGCGCTCCACGGCAACGCGGGCTCGGTGGAGGACTGGGTCCGGATCAAGCGCTCGACCCTGGTGCTCGGCGTGAAGAAAGGCCTGACCATGCGGCCGAACGGCCGCAGCGCCCACTTCATCGCGCCCTCGACCTCGAACGGCTGCGCCATGGCCTGCGCCTATTGCTACGTGCCGCGGCGCAAGGGCTTCTCGAACCCGATCTCGCTGTTCGTGAACATCGACCAGGCCTGCGCGGCGATCGCCCGGCACGCGGACCGGCAGGGCCCCCTGCCGGAACCCGACACGATCGACCCGGAATACTGGATCTACGACATCGGCGAGAACGGCGACCTGTCGGTGGACGCGGCGGTGAGCAGCGGCGTCCGCACCTTCGTCGAGCGGTTCCGCACCCTGCCGAACGCCAAGGCGTCCTTCGCCACCAAGGCGGTCAACCGCGATCTCCTGGCCTACGACCCGCAGGGCAAGACGCGGATCCGGTTCTCGCTGATGCCCGCGCGGATCGCCAAGATCGTGGACGTGCGCACGACGCCGATCCCCGAGCGGATCGCCGCGATCGACGACTTCGTGGCCGCCGGCTACGAGGTCCACGCCAACTTCTCGCCGGTGATCCTCTACGAGGGTTGGGAGGCCGATTGGCGGGCGCTGTTCGCCGAGATCGACGCCACGCTGTCGGACGCCGCCAAGGCGCAGCTCAAGTGCGAGATCATCATGCTGACCCACAATGCGGGGTTGCACGAGGTAAATCTCGGCTGGCACCCCAAGGCAGAGGACCTGCTGTGGCGGCCGGACATCCAGGAGGCGAAGGTCTCGGAGGGCGGCGGCACCAACCTGCGCTACCGGACCGGCTGGAAGGGTCGATGGCTCGCCCGGTTCAAGGCGCTGCTGGCCGAATCCCTGCCGTACTGCACCGTGCGCTACGCGTTCTGAACTCCGGGCCCGGCGGCGCGTTGGCGCGCGGGTTCAGGAAAAGGCGCAGGGATGTCCGAGCACGAGAGCTATATCCGCGAGGCGGTCGCGCTGGCCGAGGCGAACGTTCTGGCCGGCGGTTCTCCGTACGGCGCGGTGATCGTGCGCGACGGCGCCGTGCTGGTCCGGGCCGCCAACACCGTGCACGCCACCAACGACCCGAGCGCGCATGCCGAGATGGTGGCGCTGCGCGAGGCCAGCCAAGTGCTGGCGCGCCGCGACCTCTCCGATTGCGTGATGTACGCGAGCGGGCGCCCCTGCCCGATGTGCCACGCGGCGATGCGGCTCGCAGGCTTCCGCGAAGGCTACTTCGCCTTCTCGGCGGAGGAAGCGGAGGAGCACGGAGCCGGCAGCGCCAGCATCTACGCGGAACTGTGCCGCCCCCTGGACGAACAGCCGATGCGGCTCAGCCAGCTCCGGCCGGCGGGTGAAGCGCCCTACGCGGCCTGGCGGGCGCGCCGCGGATCCTGATCGCCCGCGCCCTCGGGCGCGCTGGGGCGCATCAGTGCGTCCAGGGCGCCGTGCGGTTGAACTTGAAGTTGTCCGAGTAGGACAGGCCCTTGCGGAAGACCGGCTTGGCCGGCTGCTCGACCCGGTAGGCGATGCCCTCGCGCTTGGCATAGGCCACCGCCTCCTCCTCCGTGTCGAACTCCAGGCGCACCTGCTGCATCATGTCGGCCGATCCGTTCCAGCCCATCAGCGGATCGATCTCGCGCGGGCTGGTCTGGTCGAACTCGAGGATCCACTGCTTCGTGCGGGCCAGGCCCGACTGCGTGGCGTCCCGGGAGGGGCGGAAGATGCGGGCGCTCGGCATCTGAACTCGACAAGCTCCTGATCGAATGGTCGGGGCGATAGGATTCGAACCTACGACCCCCTGGTCCCAAACCAGGTGCGCTACCAGACTGCGCCACACCCCGACACCCCGTTACGGGCTCAGATCCGTAGCGTTTCGCCGGTCCGGGCGCAACGGGGCAGCGGGCCACAGGGGCCATCGTGGGCCGGGATTGCGCGGCCGGCTGTCGAAAGCCGCTTCAAACGGCATCGCCTCACTTGTCAGACAATTCAGGCGCGCGTACGGTCTTCCTTGGGACGGCGAGGGCTGATTCTCGCACCGACGAACCGAACTGCATTCCATTGGGGGGCGGTGGAGACGCGGCGCGGAGATTGGCGGTGGGGGATCTTGGTCCTCGTCGCTCCCGCCGAGGCGAAGCGCCGACTGACGATCTCGTCCGGCCGCCATCCTCCGCTTCGCATCCGGGGCACCGACTTGGCGATCGCTTGAAGGACCGCGCTCCGCGCACCTCTGTGCCCTGGCGTCGCCCGATCGTTCCTGTATCGCGGTTGCCCTGCGCCCGGATCGGCGCGCCAGCGGCAGGAGCCCAATCCCGTGTGGACGCCGAGCGCGTGCTACCCCGACCCGGCGGTCGAGATCCTCGACGCCTCGTTCGCCCGCTACCGGGTGTTCAGCGCGGCGGTCGAGCGCCTCGCCACCGGCTGCCGCTGGAGCGAGGGGCCGGTCTGGTTCGGGGATGGGCGCTATCTCCTGTGGAGCGATATCCCGAACAACCGGATCCTGCGCTGGGACGAGGAGACCGGCGCCGTCGGCACGTTCCGCAGGCCGTCGGGATTCGCCAACGGCAACACCCGCGACCGGCAGGGGCGGCTCGTGACCTGCGAGCATGGCGGCCGCCGGGTGGTGCGGACCGAGTATGACGGGTCGCTCACCGTGCTGGCCGACGCCTTCGAGGGCCGGCGCCTCAACTCACCGAACGACCTCGTCATCGCGCGCGACGGCGCGGTCTGGTTCACGGATCCGACCTTCGGGATCGCCAGCTACTACGAGGGCGAGCGCGCCGAATCCGAGTTGCCCCAGAACGTCTACCGGCTGGATGCGGAAACCGGCGCCCTCGAGGTGGTCGCGCACGCCATCGCCGGGCCGAACGGCCTGTGCTTCGCGCCGGACGAATCGCGGCTGTACCTCGTGGAATCCCGCGGCGAGCCCACCCGGCGCATCGTCGCCTTCGACGTCGTCGGCGGCCGGACCCTGCGCGACCGCCGGGTGCTGATCGACGCGGGGCCCGGCACGCCGGACGGGATCCGCTGCGATCAGGACGGCAATCTCTGGTGTGGCTGGGGCATGGGCGAGGACGCGCTGGACGGCGTGATGGTGTTCAACCCGGATGGGCGCCTGATCGGCCGCATCCGCCTGCCGGAGCGCTGCGCCAACCTGTGCTTCGGCGGCCGGCACCGGAACCGCCTGTTCATGGCGGCGAGCCAGTCGCTCTACGCCCTCTACGTGGAGACCCAGGGCTGCCTCGGCGGATGAGGCCGCGATCGCTCCGGACGATGCTTGACCGGACCGCCGCAGAGACCCACCTCCCCACCGCCGGGGGCTCGGAGCCTCCTCTCGGACACCCGGTCCACGAGGCGGCTCCAGAGCTTTGTTTTTGCGTCATCTCTTCCGAAAGCCGGCACCCACCGTCCAGGATGACGCGTCAGCGGGACACAATCCGATGATCGATCTGTACTATTGGCCGACGCCGAACGGCCACAAGGTCACGATGTTCCTCGAAGAGGCGGGCATTCCTTACCAGATCAAGGCGATCAACATCGGCAAGGGCGAACAATTCAATCCGGACTTCCTCAAGATCGCCCCGAACAACCGCATGCCGGCGATCGTGGATCACGAGCCGGCCGGGGGCGGCGCTCCGGTTTCGCTGTTCGAATCGGGTGCGATCCTGTTGTATCTCGCCGAGAAGGCCGGGCGCTTCATTCCGAGCGACTTGCGTGGCCGGGCCGAGGTCTTGCAATGGCTGTTCTGGCAGATGGGCGGGCTCGGGCCGATGCTGGGGCAGAACCATCACTTCTCGCAATACGCCCCCGAGAAGATCGACTACGCGATCAAGCGCTACGTCAACGAGACCAACCGCCTCTACGGCGTGCTCGACCGGCGGCTGGCCGATCGCGCCTTCGTCGCGGGCTCCGAGTACTCGATCGCCGACATGGCCTGCTACCCGTGGATCGTGCCGTGGGAGAAGCAGGGCCAGAACCTCGACGCACATCCCAACCTGAAGCGCTGGTTCACAGCCATCGCGGAGCGGCCCGCGACCCAGGCGGCCTATGCCCGGGCGCCGGAGGTGAACCCCGACCACGGCAAGACCATGAGCGAGGACGCCAAGAAGGTGATGTTCGGCCAGACCGCCGCCACCACCCAGCGCTGACCCGCTCATGACCGGCTCGCAGACCGCCCTGCCCCTGCGGGTGATCCACCGGGGCTGGAACACCTTCGGCATCGCCACGCTGACCCAGCCCGACGGCAGCACGGTGCCGCGGGCCCTGGAGGACCACGGCGAGGCGGCCTGCGTGCTGCCCTACGATCCCGAGCGGCGGGTGGCCCTGCTGGTCCGGCAGAGCCGGGTCGGCCCAGCCTTCTGGGGC
>NZ_VRVD01000297.1:0-5650 GCF_008040015.1 Methylobacterium sp. WL18
GCGGTGGGCGGGGGCCGGATCGCTGGCGGCGGCGGCCTTGCGGAAGGCCTCGCGCTCGACCCGCTGGAGCGGGATCGTCAGCAGCACCGCACCGTCTCGGGCCCGGGTCACGGTCTCGATCCGCCCGATCGCGGCCGGGGCGGCCAGATCGATCACGACCCGGGAGCGGCCGGGGGCGAACAACCCGTAGCGGAACGACTGGACCACGCCCTCGCGGCGGCGCCCGGCGCCGGAATCGAGCTGGAAATTGACCTCGGGCAGATCGATCACCGCCCGGTCGGGCCGCTCCATCACGAAGCCGCGCGCCTCCACGGCCCGCGACAGCGTCAGGGTGAGCCGCGTGGTGCCGGCCTGGCTGGCGAGATCCGCCCCGATGGCGACCGCGGGCGCCGGCCCGGCGGGCGGATTGGTCGGCTTGTCGCCGTTCTGGGCCACGACCGGCGTCGCCGCCAGCGTCGCGGCGAGGCAGAGGCGGTACAAGGCGGAACGGATCAGGTGCGCACAGCTCGGCATCGGTCCGGATTCATCTCCCGTGCCCTCAGCCCAGGCATAGGATGATCGTGGTTAATCGATGGTTGCGGGTGCGACCTGGCGGGTTCCCGCGATGGACAACCCGAATGTGGCGGTCCTGGGTTCAGCGCCGGATCACGGGGTGACATCGATCAATGGCCAGGATGAGGGTCGGTCGGCCCCGGATCGGCGTCCCACCACGTGGCCGGGTCGAACGGATCCACCAGCGGCACGGACGAGGCCTTGAAGTCCGAAAGATTGCGCGTCGCAATCCCGTAGCGATGGACGAGCGCCGAAGCCAGGATCGCCTTGTCCCCATCACGGATGGAGGGAAACCGGACCGAGACGTCGGCCCAACGTTCGGCCACGTCGGCGTCGATCGAAACGATGCGGTCGGCGAAGCGGGATCGCAAATGTCCGTACCAGTCCGCCTTGATGTCGAGGACGGCTTGGTCGCGTCGTCGGGCCCGCGGGTCTTTCAAGCGCTCGATCCGCAAGGTCTCCAACGCGAGCCCACGGCGAATCTCCGCGATGGTCACGGCGCTGATCCGGAGGAGATGGGCGTTGCGCCGGATCCAGCGCGAGGCCGGCGGATCCGGATCGTCCTTCGTCGCGGACGGTCGCGAGATCACGTTCGTGTCTACGATCCAGCCGGCCGGCGGCTCAGTCACCGGCCAGGCTCAGGCCGACGTCCTTGTCGAAATCCGCCTCTTCGAGCGGCGACGCGAGTAGGAAGTTTGCGAACGCGGCGTCGGCTTGGGTCTTCAGGCGCTCGTAATGCTCCATCGACAGCACCACCCCCACGGGCTCGGCGTGCCGGAGCAGCATCTGGGGGCCGTCCTTGGCCGCATCGACCAGCCGACCGAAGTTCTGCTTGGCGTCGGCCGCCTGCCAGGATCGCATGGCATCATCTCGGGAAGGGACAGATTGGACATTATGTCCACTTCTGTCCTTCGGCAAGGCGGGCGGGGCCGGAGCGGTCGCCGTCGAGGCGATGTCGGTTCGGTGTGAGCGAGCGCCGCGTATCGATGCTTCGACGCTGTCGCCGGCCTGATCGCATCAAGCCGGCACCCGTGCCGTCAGCGGAACGTGACGAGGCGGCTCGCCTGGCGGAACAGGGCGCTCCAGCAGGTCAGGGAGGCGTCGGCGGCGCGCTGGACCTCGCCCATCTGGAGGCGGATCAGCTCGGTCGGTGAGCCGGCTTGCGACAACGCGCGGATATGCGCCAGTGCGGCCTCGCCCTCGCCCTGCATGTACTGGGCGATGGTCGTGCCGATGCCGTCGCTCCCTGGACGATAGGACGTGCCCTTGGCCGGAGGATCCCCGGCGACCGAGCCGATCGGAGCGGGCTCGACCGTGACGGGCGGGACGAAGGCGGCCACCGGCAACGCGGCCGGCGCGCTCGGCTCGGCGGCATCCCGGCTCGGAGCGACAACGGTCTCCGTGGCCTTGGACACGGCATCCGCCGGGATGGCCGTATCGGTCGCTGGTGCGGCCGTACCCGGCTCGACGCCGAGCTGCGGATTCCAGGTGAAGCGGGGCCTCTTGGGTCGGCGCGGCTTGCCCATGGCGGATCGTCTCCTCGTTCGCGTCGGGCCCCCTGACGGAGCGCCGGCCGGAGGGAAGGACCGCCTGTGTCTGATGGGCTCGGGTCTGAACGATCCGGCGGTGCCCGCCCTCTGGGGCCGGACACCGCCGCACTCCGTCCGCCGGGGCGGACCGAGCTATGTCTTAGCGGGCGACGTTCTGCTGCGCGAGGGCGCCGAAATCCTTGGCCTGGGCCTGGAGGGCGGCGAACTGGCTGCGGACGAACTCGGACTGCAGCTCGAACGCCTCGCGCAGGTCCTTGGTGCGGGCCAGCTTCTGGGCGAAGTCGAACGTCGCGTTGGCGTTGTTCTGCGCGTGCTCGAAACCCTTCGAGACCGCCGCCGTCATGGTCGACTGGAAGGTCTGGCCCGAGACCTGGGCCTGCTCGGCCGCCTTCATGGCGTTCGACATCAGGGTGCCGACGGCGTTGCGGGCCTGGTCGACGCTCTTCTCGGCGAAGTCGCGCATCTCGGTCGGGATCTCGAAGTTCGGGGTCTGCATCGAAGGCTCCAGCACACGCTGTCTCGGGGTGGGACGCCGATCTGCGTCCGCGGTGACGCGCTTCTATATGTTGCACTGCAACAAGAAGTCAACTGCCTATCTGCGGGACCAGCCGGGGCGGAAACGTCGATAAAGTGCAGACTGACGGGCCAATGGCAGTGTTCGGATCGCCGTGCCGGCAACGTCTCGGTCAACGACAAAGCTCGGCAGCTATGCCATGCGTTTTCGCACGTTTTTGCGTGACCGGCCCGCCGCGATGCCTCTCTATATCAAAGCCGTGCGCTGTCTATAGCCGCGGCACCCGAGGCGTAGACTGATCGAGGCGGCCCATCCGGTACCGCCGACGGCTAGGCTGACCGGGCGGCTCCACCGGCATGGTGCAGCGCACCCGCGCCGCTTCCCACGAGGCCGGCGTAGAGCGCGCGCAGCGCGGCGGCGTGGGTTGCGAGGGTCATCGGCTCGGCCCGGAACCGGGCCCGGGCGTTGTCCCCGAGGGTCCGGGCGCGGGTATCGTCCCGCAGGGCCGAGAACGCCGCCGTCAGGGGCTCGATCTCGGGGGCGACCACGAAGCCGGTCCGCCCGTCCCGGACCTCGAAGCCGGCTTCGATCCGCTTGGCGGTGTTGGTGTTGTAGATCCGTAGGCGCACCGGGCCGTCGGCAACCTCCACCAAGCCCTCGTCCACCGCGAAGGGACCAACGGCGGAGAGCATGTTCCCGCAGTTGCCGGACAGGTCGATCCGCCCGTCGCGGACCACGACCTGCACGAAGGTGTAGTCGATGTCGGCATCCGGCCGGCGCGACCGCTCCACGATGCAGATCTTCGACACCGAGGAGACGCCGCCGCCCATTCCGTTGAGCTGGCGCCCGAACGGGTCGGGGCTGTCCATCGCGGACAGGAAGGCCGGCTCCCAGGCGGCGAGGTCGCCCGGCACGTCCCGGCGATGCAGCATCAGCGCCTTGCTGGTGCCGCCGCGCATGAACACGGCCGGCAGCATGCCGGACGCCGGCACCGCGGTCACACCCGCGCCGGCGGCTGGTTGGGATCCACAAGGTAGCCCAGCCCGCGCACGGTCTGGATCAGGTCCACGGCGAGCTTCTTGCGCAATCGCCCGACGAACACCTCGATGGTGTTCGAATCCCGGTCGAAATCCTGGTCGTAGAGGTGCTCGGTCAGCTCGGCCCGGGAGACCACCCGGCCGGTATGATGCATCAGGTAGGAGAGCAGCCGGTATTCGTGGCTGGTGAGCTTCACCTGGGCGCCGTCCACGAACACCTTGCCGGAGCGCGTATCGAGGGTGACCGGCCCGCAGGCGATCTGGCTGGAGGCGTGCCCCGCCGCCCGGCGCAGGAGCGCCCGGACCCGGGCCATCAACTCCTCCATGTGGAACGGCTTGGTGACGTAGTCGTCGGCGCCGGCATCGAAGCCGTCGACCTTGTCGGACCAGCGGTCCCGGGCGGTGAGGATGATCACCGGGGTCTTCACCCCGGCCCGCCGCCACTTCTGCAGCACCGAGACGCCGTCGGCCTTCGGCAGGCCCATGTCGAGGATGATCGCGTCGTAAGGCTCGCTCTCCCCGAGATAGCCACCCTCCTCGCCGTCATAGGCCTTGTCGGCGACGTAGCCGGCCTCCTCCAGCGCGGCGACCACCTGCCGGTTGATGTCCCGGTCATCCTCCACGACGAGCAGTCGCACGGCTCACTCCATTCCACTGCGGGTGTGAAGCCCGGTCAGTATTGGCCCGCGACCTTGCCGGTGCGGGCATCCACGATCACGTGCACGAAATGCCCGTCCCGGCGCAAGGCGGTCAGCATGTAGACGAGCCCGTCCTCGTGGCGGCACAGGCTCGCGCGCTGGATCTCGGCCCGGGGAATCACCGTGCGGGCCGCCCGGATCGCCGCCACCGGGGCGATCACGCGCCGCTCGCCGACCTCCTCGCGCATGTCGGCCGGCGACAGGCAGGACTCGATCCGCTGGGGCGTCGGATCCGCCACCTGGGCCGTCTGCGGGGCCGGTCCGTCATCGGCCATGGAGCCGAGGCCGCTGGCGGCGAGGGCCGCGGCGGTCAGGCTGATGGCAACGAGGGCGATGGCGTAGCGCATTGCCAGGAGATTTGCGCCGAGGGCACTGAATGCGCCCTGAATACGTAGCTGTAATTGCCCCGACGCGAGTTCGGACTGGCGCCCGCAACGGTAAGATGTGAGCTGTTTCGTTGTGGATGCCATCGTGCCGGCACTACGGCCGACGGGCTTTTCGGGTTCCACCGCCGAGGTCGCGCCGCACAGGCGATTGCGCACGCCGAAGTGCCCGATCCAGAGCGCTCGCGGCCGCAGAGGAGACCGGTTCGACGTCAGCGAGCGCGTCGAATCAGGGACTGAGAGCCGTCCCGGCATACGGACGGCACCGAAGCGGCGGCCTGCGCGGACAGGACGGCGTCGATCGGCCAGGGGCGCGCCCCGAGCCGCGCACCCAGCTGGAGCGTGACGGCGATCACCGCCGCCCCCGACAGGGTCAGCCAGACGCGGTCGAGGACCCGATCCCGCCGCAAGCTCATCGTGAACCTCCCGTGATCAGCGACCAGAACGCCCGCAGGGCCGGCATGCGCTCGACCAGCCAGGCGATCTGGTCCGAGAACCAATGCGCGGCCGCCGCCGCGGTGACGAAGGTGAACAGGGCCGCGTGCCTGAGGCGCCGGACATAGCGGCGCAGCACCCGCCGCTCGACATGCGCGTCCACGAGTTCGTCGAGGACCGCCAGGCGCGGCGCGGTCTGGCGGGCGACGTAGGCCTGCCAGAACGGCGGGAACCGGATCGTCCGCGCCCGACCACCGGGGCCGGGCGCGTCCTCGGGGGAATGGTGGCCCGCGTTCATGGCTTCCTCCCCGGACCCACTCCGGCCCCGCACGATGCCGCGCGCCTGCCGCCTCATGTCCCGGCTCGCCCCATCCGGGACAGGGGGCCCGCGCCCCCGTGTTGAGACGGGTGAGGTCGGAGAACGCCGTCAGGCCCGATGCGCCGCGTCCCCCTCCCGGAGCGCCCGCAGCGCCGGCGCCAG
>NZ_VRVD01000298.1:0-5618 GCF_008040015.1 Methylobacterium sp. WL18
CCGCGGTGCCGAGCGCCGGCGGCTCGCCGTCGCCGTTGCGCTGGCGCCAGAGCGCCTGGAGCGTGTCGGTGGTCCGGGTGGTGTTCTCGCGCAGGTCGAGGCGGACCGTGGAGAAGCGGAAGATCTCGACCATGCGGCGGACCGGCCGGACCAGGTCGCGGCCGAGCGCCCCGCACTTCGCGTCGTCCAGCCCGCGCTCCAGGGTGCGCAGGTCCTCGATCAGGCCGTCGGCGCTGGCGTAATCGGGGCCGGACGGGTGCTGGCCCTCGTTGCGGGCGATGGTCGCGTCGAGCTTGCGCAGGACGCAGGTGAGATACTGGCGATACGGCTCGCCGGGGTTGCGCCGGGCGATGGCCCGGGCCTGCCCGCTCTCGGCGAGCTGTCGGTCGAGCTCCCGGCGGAACGTTTCCGGCAGCGGCAGCGCGCGCTCGGTGAGCGAGAGCGTCCGGCCGAGCTCGTGCACGCCGTCGCGGTAGCGGTTGAGCGAGGCCAGCGCGTTGCGGTGCAGGGCCTGCCGGGTGACCGCCGCGGTGACGTAGGGATTGCCGTCCCGGTCGCCGCCGATCCACGATCCGAACTGGAAGAACGGCGGCACCCGGAACTGCGTGCCGGGATAGGCCTCGGCCAGGGACTCCTCCAGGGTGTCCATGGTCTCGGGCAGCATCTCGAACAGGGTCTCGTCGAAGAAGTGCAGCCCCCAGGCGACCTCCCGCTCGACGGTGGCCTTCTCCAGGTGCAGCTCGCCGGTCATCCAGACCAGCTCGATCTGATCGCGCAGCTCGTTCATGAGCCCGTTGCGCTCACGATCCGTCCAGCGCGGCATCTCCAGCTCGCGCAGCACCAGGTAGATCCGCCGGAACTTCTCCAGCACGGTCACCCGCTTGCCCTCGGTCGGATGCGCGGTGAGCGTCGGCCGGATGCGCAGGTCGCTGAGCAGCGCCTGGATCTTTTCGGGTGGGATGCCCTGGGCGCGGGCGTCCGAAAACACCTTGGCGAAGGAGCCGCTGAGCGAGGCCCGCCCCTCCGTCCGCTCGACGTGGCGACGGCGCCGCATCGCGGTGTTCTGCTCGGCGATCGAGATCAGGTGGAACCAGATGCCCTGCACCTGGAGCGCGCGCGCCAGCATCTCCGGCGAGAACCGCGAGATGTCGGCCGTGCCGTGCAGCACCGCCTCGAGATCGGGGTCGTGCCGGCGGGCGACGTCGAGCAGGGCCTGGAACAGGATGTCGAGGGCCTGCTCGGCCGCGGTGCCGGTGATCACCGGAGGCGCGAAGGCGCTGGCCTCGGCGAGGCCGGGCGATGCGTGGAGGGTACGGGTCATGGAGCCACCTCGTGGCGCACGTTTTTGAGAAGCCGCCGCGATATCCCCTCCCCCCTCTGCGGGGGAGGGTGGCCCCCGAAGGGGGTCGGGAGAGGGGAGCGACGGTGCCGGAGAGGTCGCGACGGGCTTCGCATCCTGAAGCGTCGCGCTGCCCCTCTCCCGCCCCGCAACCGCGGGGCACCCTCCCCCGCAGAGGGGGGAGGGGTAAGAAGGCTACGCCGCCCGAGCGAGCACGTCGGCCACAGTCTGGCCGAAGGAGCCGGGATCCGGCGCCACGGTCAGGCCGTAGGAGCGCATGATCTCGGCCTTCTCGGCGGCGCTATCGCCGGCCGCCGAGATGATCGCCCCGGCATGGCCCATGCGGCGGCCCTTCGGCGCCGTGAGCCCGGCCACGAAGCCGATCACCGGCTTCGACATGTTGTCCCGGATCCAGGCCGAGGCCTCGGCCTCCTGCGGGCCGCCGATCTCGCCGATCATCAGCACCGCGTCCGTGTCCGGGTCGGTCTCGAACAGGGCGAGGTGGTCGAGGAACGACGAACCGTTGATCGGGTCGCCGCCGATGCCCACCGAGGTCGAGATCCCCAGACCCAGCTCCTTGAGCTGCGAGGCGGCCTCGTAGCCCAGCGTCCCCGAGCGGGAGATCACCCCGACATTGCCCTTGAGGTAGATGTGGCCGGGCATGATCCCGAGCATCGCCTTGCCGGGCGAGATGATGCCGGCGCAGTTCGGGCCGACCACCATGGTGCGGCGATCCCGCGGGTAGCGCATCAGGTAGCGCTTCACCCGCATCATGTCCTGGGCCGGGATGCCGTCGGTGATCGAGCAGACCAGCCGCAGGCCGGCATCGGCCGCCTCCATGATGGCGTCGGCCGCAAACGGCGGCGCCACGAAGGTGATCGAGGTGGTGGCGCCGGTGGCGGCGACCGCCTCCTTGACGGTGTTGAACACCGGCAGGCCGAGATGCGTGCGGCCGCCCTTGCCCGGCGTGACGCCGCCGACGACGTTCGTGCCGTATTCGAGCATCTCCTTGGCGTGGAAGGTGCCCTTGTCGCCCGTGATGCCCTGGACGATGATCGGGGTGGTCTCGTCGATGAGGATGCTCATGGCGTGGTGTCCCCTCAGCGGTTCTTCTTGGCGGCGTCGCAGGCGTCGACCGCCTTGCGGGCCGCGTCCGACAGGGTGTCGGCGGTGATCAGGTCGAGGCCGCTGTCGGCCAGGATCTTCTTCCCCGCCTCGACGTTCGTGCCGGCGAGGCGCACCACCAGCGGCACGTCGATCTTGACCTCCCGGGCGGCCTGGATGACGCCCTCGGCAACCCAGTCGCAGCGGTTGATGCCGGCGAAGATGTTGACCAGGATCGCCTTCACGTTGCGGTCCGAGAGCACCAGCCGGAACGCCGTGGCGACCCGCTCCGGGGAGGCGCCGCCGCCGACATCCAGGAAGTTCGCCGGCTCACCGCCCGCGTGCTTGATCATGTCCATGGTCGCCATGGCGAGCCCGGCGCCGTTGACGATGCAGCCGATCTCGCCCTCCAGCCCGATATAGCTGAGGTTGTGCTCGGCGGCCTGCGCCTCGCGGGGATCGCCCTGCGACGGGTCGTGCATGTCGGCGATGCCCGGCCGGCGGAACATCGCGTTGTCGTCGAAGGACATCTTGGCATCGAGGGCCAGCACCCGGTCGTCCTTGGTGACGACCAGCGGGTTGATCTCGAGCATCGTGCCGTCGCAGTCGCGGAACGCCCGGTAGGCGTTCATGATGGTCTTCACCGCGGCCGAGACCTGCTTGATGTTCAGGCCGAGCTGGAAGGCGATCTCCCGGGCCTGGAACTGCTGCAGGCCCACCGCCGGCTCGACGACGACCTGGATCAGCGCCTCCGGCTCGTTGGCGGCGATCTCCTCGATGTCCATGCCGCCGCGCTGGCTGGCGATGACGCGTACGCGCTCGGCCTTCCGGTCCAGCACGTAGCCGAGGTAGAGCTCGCGCTCGAACGGGTCGGCGGTCTCGACGTAGACGCGCTGGACCGGCTTGCCCTCGGGGCCGGTCTGGAGCGTGACCAGGCGCTTGCCCAGCAGCTCCTTGGCGGCGTCGCGGACCTCGTTGTAGGTCCGGCACAGCTTGATCCCGCCGGCCTTGCCGCGGGCGCCGGCGTGGATCTGGGCCTTCACGGCCCAGAACGAGCCGCCGAGTTCGGTGGCGGCGTAGACCGCTTGATCCGGGCTGAACGCGATGGCGCCCTTCGGGACCGCCACACCGAAGCTCGCTAGCAGCTCCTTGGCTTGGTACTCGTGGACGTCCATTCGGCGCCTCCTCCGCGGTCGTTGCCGCCGTTTGACGCTGTCTACTTTAGTTGAGTGAGAAGATTACGCCCGTCAAATTTTTTGATCCGCGGGTTCAGGTCGGCTTTTTCGCGGATGCGGTAGGAATCGCATCCACTATCGCAGCGCAGCATCGCAGAAAAACAGCGAGGCCGGGCGCGTGATGCACCCGGCCTCGACTGTCGAACCACTTGCGTCCGCCACGGCGGACGCGGCGCGTTTCAGTTCACCTTGACCTTCACCACCTCGTAGACCTTCTCGCTCAGCGCGCCTGCCTCGCCGAGCAGGCTTTCGAGTTCCTGGAGCCGCTCGTCGGCGAACGCCCGGTCCTCGAGTCCCTTGGCGTTGACGTAGACGTTGAGCGCCGCGCTGCGCAGGCCGGCATAGGCCGACAGCACCGCCACGCCGGCATCCGAGACCACGTTGAGATTGCCCTTCTCGGCGGTGATCGCCGCGAGGTCGATGACCGTGCGGCAGGCCCGGCAGCAGGCGAGCGGCACGTCGGTGGCGGTCCGGAGCGCGGTCTGGATCGCCGCGGCGCGGGCCGCCTTCTCGTCGTCGGTGCCCTTGGGCAGGCCGTAGGCGCCCATCACGGCGTCGAACGCCTGGACGTCCTCGCCGATCATGCCGGTGAGCACGACCCGCAGGCCCTCCGACCGGGCGAGCACGTCCTTCAGTTCGGCCTCGACCTCGACGTACTTCTTCTTGCCGATGGTCAGGTTGCAGACCATCGACACCAGGGCCGCCCCCATCGCGCCGGAGATCGCGGCCGCGCCACCGCCACCGGGGGTCGGGGCGGCGCTCGCGAGCTCCGTCAGGAAGGTCTGGATGGTCGCCGTCTCGGGCGCCTGCTGCGTGTCCGACATGGGCGTCCCTCCCGTCAGGCCATCTTCTTGGCGAGCGCGTAGATCTCCTCGGCATCGAGCACCTGCTCGGTGCTCTCGAAGAGCTGGCCCACGCAGGCCCGGTGCAGCTTGAGCTTCAGGCCGCCGATGCCGAGGGCGCCGAACGCCTTCTTGCCGTTGCGGTCCTTGCCCTTGTCCATCACATCGATGCCGCCGACGCCGGTCGGGGGCTGGGCGTTGTAGTCGGCCACGAACTCGATCGCCGAGTCCTGCGCCCAGGCGGCCTCCGGCAGCAGCTCGACGCCGATGGCGCCGGCGGTGAACACGAGGTTCTTGCCCTTCACGAGCGCGATACGCGAGGCCTCGTCGGGGGTCGCGGCGGCCTTCACGTTGACCTTGAAGCGCTTGTTGATCTGCTCGGCGGCGGCCTGGGTCTTGTCCAGCGCGCGGCCCGCGATGGTCACGTCCGCACCCTCGCCGGCCAGCAGCGCGGCCGAGCGCATGCCCACCGGGCCGGTGCCGGCCAGGACGACGGCGGACTTGCCCTGGAGCGAGCCGGCGGCCTTGGCCACCAGGGCGACGCCCGCGGCGGCCGTGGTGTTGGAGCCGTTCGAATCCAGCATGCACGAGACCCGGAACGGGCCGAAGAAGCGCTTCTTGACGGCGGTGAACAGTTCCTCGCCGGCCGCCATGCTGCCGCCGCCGACGAAGATCGCCGTCGACTTCTTCTCGGAGCCGCCGCGGGTGTAGATCGTGCCGTCGACCAGGGCGCCGACGTTCTCGGGGGTCACGCCGCCGTAGCCGGTGATGTGGTCGGCGCCGCCGTCGTAGCCGACCACCGTGTCGAACACGTTCGGCATCGCATCGGTGTCGAACAGGAACAGCAGCTTCTTTGTCATGCTTTTTGGACCTTATCCGTCGCGCCGGTGCGGCGCCGTCGTGATGGTGTCTCGATCCGTTCCCAATCTTGAGGGGAGCGGACGACCTAAATGTAAGAAACCGGATCCGCGCGTCTCCCTCCCCTCTGCGGGGGAGGGTGGGCCGGCCGTCAGGCCGGGTCGGGAGAGGGGAGCCCGGCTTCAAGATAAGGCAGAGCAGGTGTGAGGGCCGGAGCTTTCTCCTGCACCGCCGCTCCCC
>NZ_VRVD01000299.1:0-5614 GCF_008040015.1 Methylobacterium sp. WL18
GTGTCGGCGCCGCGGCGGGCGGGCTGATCGGCGGGCTCACCGGCGCCGGCCTCAGCGAGGACGAAGCCCAGACCTATGCCGAAGGCGTGCGCCGGGGCGGAACCCTCGTGACGGTGCGGGCGGAGGATCACCAGGCCGAACGCGTGATGGCGATCCTCGACCGCGGCGGTTCGATCGACCTCGACGAGCGCGCGGAAGGCTGGCGCGCCCAGGGCTGGACCGGCGACGCCTCGGCCAAGGCCGCCTCGGGCGCCTGAGCGCGCGACGCTCCCGACCCCGGGGGATCGGGAGCTCGTCCTCAGGCCATCATCTTGCGGGCGAACATCGAGGCCGCGAACAGCACGGCGGCGCCCGCGGTGACGAGGCTGATCATCAGCATCCGCCGCGGCTCGACCGAGGATTCCGCCTTCACCGGCTCGACGATCGGGCTGAAGAACTCGATCTGCCGTGCCGCGACGATCCGGGCCCGCTCGTGGGCGGTCAGCACCTGCTGGTAGTACTTCTCGGCGTTCTTGCGGTCGTTCTCCAGGGCCTCGAACCGGGTCAGCGCATCCGACAGAAGGCGCTTCTGCTCGGGGTCCTGGCTGGCCGATTGCCGCTCGATCCGCGCGATGTTCTCGTCGAGATCCTTGATCTGCTGCTTGATGTCGATGATCCGGCGCGATTCCGGGCCGAGGTCGCGCTGGCCGATGGCCAGCTGCACCGCCAGGTTGATGCGGGCCGCCCGCAGCTCGGACACGACCTTGAGGTTGGCCTCGTTCGACTTCTGCGCGTCCAGCACGCCTTCGCGATTGCGCAGGTCGCGCATCGCCAGGCGAATCTTGGTCATGCGCTCTTCGGCGAGCTTCAACTCGCGCGTGCTCTCCGCGACGGCGTCCTCGCGGGACTTGACGCTGAGGTCGTTCACCATCCGCTCGGCCTCCTTCATCACCGCCTGGGTGATGGCGAGGGACTCGCTCGGGTCGAAGGCCTCGACGGTGAGGGACATGATGCCGGAGCCGGACTCGACCTCGATGCCGACCCGGCGCTTCCAGTAGCGGAGGAACTTCTCGACCGGCTTCTCGGGATCGAAGCGGGAGAAGTAGTCGATGCTGTCGCGGCTGAACCACTCGCGGATCGGCAGCTTCGACTCGATGATCTCCAGCATCGGGCGGCTGAGGATGTACTCGTAGGTGATGAGCGTGTCCTGGGCGACCATCTGACTCGAGACGCCCGACGAGGTGCCCACCGAATCCGGCGCCGCCTTGTCGGCCGTGCCGAGCGCCGGGCGGATCGCGAACCGCGCCTCGCTCACGTAGCGGTCCGAGGCGATCAGGCCGAAATACAGCGCACCGGCCAGGGTCGGCAGCACGAAGCACAGCACGAACAGGATTGGGATCCAGGGGTCGTTCTTGACGTGGCTCTGGTAGGACCGGATGCCCTTCTTGCGGTCCACGAACCGCGACATGCGAGCGATCTGCCGCAACGATTCGGTGATCGCCTGCTGCCGGTCCGCGGTCGTGACCGGCTGCCCCTCGGCTTTCCGGATCTCCATGTTCATGACTTGATCCCCGGCCTCCACGGCCCCGGCGGTCCGCCCGCTGCCGGGCCCTCGACCGCGCCGAAACGCTCGCGTCGGACGCGTCTCTCACGAAGAGGCGGCAAAAGCATGTCTTCCCCGGTCGGGTCGATCAGGCGTTGAGACGCCGATAGACCTCGATCGCGTCGTTGACGTCCTCGTAGATGATCGCCCGCCCGTTGAGCAGGACGAGGCCCTGCGTGCACCATTGGCGGATCGTCTCCATCGAGTGCGAGACCATGATGATGTCGGCGTTCTTGCGCCGCTGCGAGAACACCTCGTCGCAGCGCTTGGAGAAGCGCGCGTCGCCGACCGAGGTGATCTCGTCGATCAGGTAGCAGTCGAACGGGATCGCCATGCTCATGCCGAAGGCGAGCCGGGCGCCCATGCCGGACGAGTAGGTGTAGATCGGCACGTCGAGGTAGCTGCCGAGTTCCGAGAAATCCTCGACGAAGTCGAGCACACGGCGGGGGTCCTCGCCGTAGATCCGGGCGACGAACATGACGTTGTCGCGGCCGGTCATCTTGGGGTGGAAGCCGCCGGCGAAGCCCAGCGGCCACGAGATCCGCAGGCCGCGGTGGATCTTGCCGCGGGTCGGATCCTCGGTCCCGGCGATAAGCCGCATCGTGGTCGACTTGCCGGCGCCGTTGATGCCGAGGATCCCGTAGGAAACGCCGGGCTTCAGGGTGAACGACACCTGTTCCAGGATCGTCCGCTTGTGGCCGTCGGTGCGGTAGACCTTGCTGACTTTCTCGAAACGGATCACCGGGTGGTCTCCAGGGCGGGTTGCCGAAACGCCGGCCCGTGCTGTCTGGCTGACCGGCTCCTGCCCCCGGAAAGCGGCGAATCTGAGAATACGGATCGCCGAGCCGAGCCGGTCCAACGGTCGCCGTAGGGTCCCCCGAACGCCCCCGGTTCCACCGCCATCGCGGGTGCGCGATGGCGAGTTGGCGGAGCCCACGGTTTCGAGCCGTGGCGGATCGACAGGACGTTCGGCTGCCCGCGCGATGACGATGCGGGTCGATCGGCCGGCCCGCGCACGCCGCCGTGCTCCCGTCCGGCGCTACAATTAATCTGCAACAAAATGCCATTTCGAGGCCCCGTGGTTGACGCGCCTCGGCATCTGGCATACCAGATGCCAAGGCGCACAGCGAGACGTGGCGACGGGTTCCGGGCCATCCGGAACTTTAGCGCCGCATCCTCAGGGAGACCGCGATGACGGACCCGAGCTTCGTTCGTTCCCACAGACACGGCATCTCGACCGTCATACAGCGGCAGCGCAGGGGTCGGGCCGTCCGTGCCGGGCGCTGAGACCATGCTGGACCGTCCGCCCGCGGACGATCTTGCGGGCTTCGTCGCGGCCGTCGGCGATGCCGTGGTTGTTGCGGATCCGGACGGCGCGATCACGGTCTGGAACCCCGCGGCCGAGCGGATCTTCGGCTTCACCGCCGCGGACGCCCTCGGGCAGAGCCTCGACCTGATCACGCCCGAGCGCCACCGGCGCCGTCACTGGGACGGCTACGCCAAGACGATGCGGACCGGCATCACCCGCTACGGGGCCGAGACCCTGCGGGTGCCGGCAATCCACAAGGACGGCCACCAGCTCTCCATCGCCTTCACGGTCGGGATGATCCGGGACGCGACGGACCAGGTGACCGGGATCGTCGCGGTGATCCGCGACGAGACCGAGCGCTGGACCGAGGAAAAGCGCCTGCGCCAGCGCGTGGCCGAACTCGAAGCGCTTCCGAACGGATCCTGACTTCCAGACGGGACCGTCCGAAGACCGCAAACCTCACCGTGCAAGGGAGAACGCCAGATGAGCAAGCCGTTGGATGGGATCAAGATTATCGACTTCACCCACGTGCAGGCCGGTCCTGCCTGCACGCAACTGCTGGCGTGGTTCGGCGCCGACGTCATCAAGGTCGAGCGGCCGGGCTCCGGCGACGTGACCCGCACGCAACTGCGTCACGTCGAGGATGCGGACGCGCTCTACTTCACGATGCTCAATTCCAACAAGCGCTCGCTGACGCTCGATACCAAGACCCAGGCCGGCAAGGAGGTGCTGGAGAAGCTGATCCAGGATTCCGACGTGATGGTCGAGAATTTCGGCCCAGGCGCGCTCGACCGGATGGGCTTCTCCTGGGCCCGCATCCAGGAACTCAATCCCGGGATGATCCTCGCCTCTGTGAAGGGCTTCTCCGAAGGCCACCATTACGAGGACCTGAAGGTCTACGAGAACGTCGCCCAATGCGCCGGCGGCGCCGCCTCGACCACCGGCTTCTGGGACGGGCCGCCGACCGTCAGCGCCGCGGCGCTCGGTGATTCGAACACCGGCATGCACCTCGCCATCGGCATCCTCACGGCGCTCCACCAGAAGAACAAGACCGGCACCGGCCAGAAGGTCGCCGTCTCGATGCAGGATTCGGTGATCAACCTCTGCCGGGTGAAGCTCCGCGACCAGCAGCGCCTCGATGCTCTCGGCTATCTCGAGGAATACCCGCAATACCCGCACGGGGAATTCTCGGACGTGGTGCCGCGCGGCGGCAATGCCGGCGGCGGCGGCCAGCCAGGCTGGGTGCTCAAATGCAAGGGCTGGGAGACCGACCCGAACGCCTACATCTACTTCACGATCCAGGGCCATGCCTGGGCGCCGATCTGCAAGGTGCTCGGCCGTGAGGAGTGGATCACCGACCCCGCCTACAACACCGCGCGGGCCCGGCAGGACAAGATCTTCGACATCTTCAAGACCATCGAGGAATGGCTTGCCGACAAGACCAAGTTCGAGGCGGTGGACATCCTGCGCACCTACGACATCCCCTGTGCGCCGGTGCTGTCGATGAAGGAGATCGCCGAGGACAAGTCGCTGCGCGCGAGCGGTACCGTGGTAGAGGTGCCGCATCCCAAGCTCGGCTCGTACCTGACCGTCGGAAGCCCGATCAAGTTCTCCGACATGACCGTCGAGGTGAAGGCCTCGCCGCTGCTCGGCGAGCACACCGACGAGGTGCTCACGGGCCTGGGCTACAGCCCCACGCAGATCCAGGCGATGCACGAGGCCCGCGCGGTCTGACAAGCGGCTCCCGACCTCTGCTACCCTGAAGCGGGACGGCGCGCCCTGCGCCGTCCCGTCTCGTGTGCGAGATCCGGACCCGATGCGATCCTTGCTCAGCCGTCTCCTTCCGGAGCTGACGCCGGTCAGCCAACGCGAGCGGCTGCGCTCGGCCGCCGGCGCGCTGCTGGGGATCCTGGCCACCGGCCTGGTCTGCCGCGCCGCGATCGGTCCCGAGGCGGCCCCCGTGCTGATCGCCCCGATGGGCGCCTCGGCGGTCCTGCTGTTCGCGGTGCCGGCCAGTCCTCTCGCGCAGCCCTGGTCGATCCTCGGCGGCAACCTCGTGGCCGCCCTGGTCGGGGTGACGGCGACGATGTGGGTGCCGGACCCGTTCGTCGCGGCGTCCGTCGCCATCGGCCTGGCGATCGCCCTGATGATGGCCCTGCGCTGCCTCCACCCGCCGAGCGGGGCCGTCGCCCTCACGGCGGTGCTGGGCGGCCCGGCGATCCGGGAGCTCGGCTTCGGCTTCGTGCTCTGGCCGGTGGCGGCCAACTCGCTGCTCCTGCTGGCCACGGCCCTGCTGTTCAACAATCTGACCGGCCGCGCCTATCCCCACCTGCGCCCGGCCGGCCCGCGCACCGACGACCCGGCCCCATCCTCCCGCCTCGGCTTCCTGGCCTCGGACCTCGACGCCGCGCTGGAGGATTTCGACCAGCTGCTCGACGTCGATCGGAGCGACCTGGAGCAGATCCTGCGGCGGGTACAGATGCGCGTCTACGGGCGCCGCCCGGGGCAGACCACCTGCGCGGCGATCATGTCCCGGGACGTGATCGGGCTCGCGCCCCACGATTCCCTGGCGGAGGCTCTGCGGCTGCTGCGCCGCCACCGGATCAAGGCCCTGCCGGTCACGGACGAGCGCGCCCGGGTGCTCGGGATCGTCACGCAGACCGACCTGCTCGACAAGGCCGCCTGGGACCGGAGCGGCCCGCGCTCAACGGTCAGCCGCAGGC
>NZ_VRVD01000029.1:0-22963 GCF_008040015.1 Methylobacterium sp. WL18
AGCGCGATCCGGCCGGCCGCCAGGTCGCCGGCCAACAGCTCCTCGAACAGGAGCGATTGCCGGGCCAACAGAGCGGTCTCGTCGCCCGGCAGCAATGCGGAAAACTCGTCCCGGAAGGTCAGCAGGCAGGACGGCTCCAGGCCGACCACGCGGGCGCCGGCCCGGATGTACGGCAGGAGCGTATCGAGGGTCCGGCGTGCCTCGGCGCGGGCGCGGTCGGTCTGGCCGGAGGCGAGCCAGGTCCGGCCGCAGCAGAGCGGGCGCCGCCCCCGGGACGGAAAGACCCGGTGGAGCCGGTAGCCGGCGACCCGGAGCACCCGTTCGGCCGCCTCCAGGTTCTCCCGCTCGAAGGCGCGGTTGAAGGTGTCGCCGAACAGGATGACGTCGCGGAAATCGCCCGTGACGTCGCCGGGATGCGCCGCCTCGCCCTGCTCGCTCCAGGGGCGCCGCCAGCGCGGCAGCGACCGCTTGGCCGAGAGGCCGACCATCCGCTCCGAGAGGGCCGCCAGCGCCGGGTGCCGGTCGCGCAGGTTGAGGAGCGGGGCGAGCTTGGCGGCGATCCCGGCGTAATGCGGCATCAGGCCGATCAGCCGGTCGCGCAGGGGCAGCCCGTGGCGGGCGTGGTAGTGGTGCAGGAACTCGACCTTCATCTTGGCCATGTCGACCCCGGTCGGGCATTCCCGGCGGCAGGCCTTGCAGGAGACGCACAGGTCGAGGGTGCGCTTCATCGCCTTGCTGGTGAAGGCGTCCGGCCCGAGCTGACCGGAGATGGCGAGGCGGAGGGAATTGGCCCGGCCGCGGGTGAGGTGCTCCTCCTCGCGGGTCGCCCGGTACGACGGGCACATCGCCCCGCCGGCGAGCTTCCGGCAAGTGCCGTTGTTGTTGCACATCTCGACCGCCGAGCCGAAGCCGCCCCAATCCGACCAATCGAGGGCGGGTTTCACGGGCTCGGTCACCGCGTAGTCGGGCTTGAACCGGAACAGGCTCCGGTCGTCCATGCTCAGGGGCCGGACGATCTTGCCGGGATTGAGCCGGTTCTCGGGGTCGAACGCGTCCTTCACGGTCTCGAAAGCGCGGGTCAGGACCGGTCCGAACAGCGGCGCGATGTATTCCGAGCGCGAGATGCCGTCGCCGTGCTCGCCAGAATAGGAGCCCTTGTACCGGCGCACCAGTTCGGAGGTCTCCTCCGCGATGGCGCGCATGCGCGTCACGTCGCCCCCGTCCTTCATGTCGAGGATCGGGCGGACATGGAGGCAGCCCACGGAGGCGTGGGCGTACCACGTTCCACGGGTGCCGTGCTTGGTGAACACCGCGGTGACCGCATCGGTGTAGTCGGCCAGGTGCTCCAGCGGCACCGCGCAATCCTCGATGAACGAGACCGGCTTCGCGTCGCCCTTCATCGACATCATGATGTTGAGGCAGGCCTCGCGCACCTCCCACACGGAGCGCTGACGCGCCGGCTCCAGGATCTCCACCACGGCGTCGGGATGGCCGTGGTCGGCCATGCAGGCAGCCAGGCGCTTCAGGTCGCGTTTCAGGGCGGCGAGGTCGTCCCCGGCGAACTCCGCCAGCAGCAGGCAGTTCGGCTTGCCGCGGGTGATGTCGGCCAGCGTCGCCCGGAACAGCGGGATGTCGGCGCCGAGCACCAGCACGTTGTTGTCGACCAACTCGACCGCCACCGGATCGAGCGCCACGATGTGCTGCGTCGTCTCCATGGCGGAGCGGAACGACGGGAAGTGGCAGACGCCCATCACCCGGTGCGCGGGCAGGCGCGACAGCTTGAGGGTGACCGAGGTCGTCGCGGCGAGCGTCCCCTCCGAGCCGACCAGCAGATGCGCGAGGTTCGAGCGCGGCTCGATCAGCGCGTCGAGATTGTATCCGCCCACACGCCGCTGGACCTTCGGGTAGCGGGCTTCGATCTCGTCGCGATGGCTCTCGGCCAGCGCGCGCATGCGCCCGGCCAAGGCCTCCGCGTGATGGGAGCCCGTGACACCGGTGGCCGCGTTGCCGGTGAGGCCGAAGCCGAACGCCTCGCCGCCGGGAAGCAGGGCGTCGATCGCCAGGACGTTGTCGCTCATCTTGCCGTAGCGCAGCGAGCGGGCGCCGCAGGAATTGTTGCCGGCCATGCCACCGATGGTGCAACGGGTCGCCGTCGAGGGCTCCACCGGGAAGAACCAGCCATCCGCCTTCACGCGGGTGTTGAGCCGCTCCAGCACCATGCCGGGCTCGACCGTGATCGTGCCGGCCTCGGGATCGTAGGCGCGGATGCCGTTGAAGTGGCGCGAGCAATCGACGACGAGGCCGGAGCCGATCGGCTGGCCGTTCTGAGAGGTGCCGCCGCCCCGCAGGATCACCGGGGCGCCGTGATCGGCCGCGATCCGCAGCGTCGCCGCGACATCCGCGGCCGAGCGCGGCAGCACCACGCCGGCGGGCATGATCTGATAGATCGACGCGTCGGTGCTGTAGCGCCCGCGGGTGAACGCGTCGAACCGCGCTTCACCCTGGAGCTGCTCCGCGAGTTTCCGCGTCAATCCGCCATCCAGGCGCGCCGCCGCCCGCGGCGATGCCGCGGTTCGAGCCTTGGCTTGCGTCACGGCCGTTCCCTCCCGAAGGCGCGTCCCCGCCCATGGAAGGATCGTATTCAAAATTCACGAGGGAGGGAACGGCTGGTTGAGGGAGAGGCCTTTAGGCACACCCTGCCGATATCGCTGTCTACGGATCGATTGGACGCCCCCGCATCCACGGCGTCACCCCGGGGCCGCGTAGCGGAGCCCGGGGTCCATAACCGCCGACAGCGCAGGAACTTGCACGGTTGGTGTTTCCGGATTCCGGGCTCGCCTGCGGCGCCCCGGAATGACATTGTGAATATTCGTTTCGACGGAGCGGAAAAGATCTACGGGAACACAGATTTAATCAAAGGCCTCGTCCCGCGTACCGCCGCCCCTTTTTTGCGTATCAAGCCGTCATCGCTCGATCTTGGCGGCGAGTCCCGTCAATGGTTATCCCGCGGGACGCCCGACGCCTGCGCCACCTTCTGAAACTTCACGGAACCCTTCAGCACCATGCCTTCGTTGAGCTGCGCCACCTGGTCGCGGTAGATCTCCTGCCAGGGCGTCTGCGTCGCCGGGAACGGGAAACCGCCCCGGGACGCGAGGTCGGCACGGCGGCGGTCGAGTTCTTCGGCCGGGAGCAGGATGTCGGCGCGACGCGTGTTGAGGTCGATGCGGACCCGGTCGCCGGATTGCAGCAGCGCCAGACCGCCGCCCACCGCCGCCTCGGGGGAGGCGTTGAGGATCGCGGGCGTTCCGGAGGTTCCGGATTGGCGACCGTCACCGATGCAGGGGAGGGAGGTCACGCCGCGGCGGATCAGTTCCCCCGGCGGCTGCATGTTCACCACTTCGGCCGCACCGGGATAACCGACCGGGCCGGCGCCGCGCATGATCAGGACGGTGTTCTCGTCGATGCCGAGTGTCGGATCGTCGATGCGGTGGTGGTAATCCTCCGGCCCCTCGAACACGACCACGCGGCCCTCGAACGCCATCGGGTCCTCGGGGTTGCGGAGGTAGCGGGCGGCGAACTCCTCCGAGATCACACAGGTCTTCATGATCGCGGAATCGAACAGGCTGCCCTTGAGGTTGAGGAAGCCGGCCCGCTCCATCAGCGGTGTCTCGTAGGCCCGGATCACGTCGCGGTTCCAGCTGTGCCGCCCGCGATAATTCTCGCCGACGGTGAACCCGTTGCAGGTCGGGGCCTCGGTGTGGACCTTCCCGGCGTCGATCAGCTCGGCGAACACGGCGGGCAGGCCGCCCGCCCGGAAATACTCCTCGCCGAGCCAGCGGCCGGCGGGCTGCATGTCGACCAGCAGCGGGATCTCGAAGCCGACCCGCTCCCAGTCGTCGCAGGTCAGCGGCACGCCGATATGCTTGGCGATGGCGTTGATGTGGATCGGGGCGTTGGTCGAGCCGCCGATGGCGGCGTTGGCCACGATGGCGTTCTCGAACGCCTCCCGGGTCAGGATGTCGGACGGCTTCAGGTCCTCCCAGACCATGTCGACGATGCGCAGGCCGGTGGCGTAGGCGGCCTGCCCGCGCTCGCGGTAGGGGGCGGGAATTGCCGACGAGCCGGGCAGGGCGAGGCCCAGCGCTTCGGCCAGCGCGTTCATGGTCGAGGCCGTGCCCATGGTGTTGCAATGACCCGTGGACGGGGCCGACGAGCCGACGATGTCCATGAATTGCTGGAAGTCGATATCGCCGGCCGCGTGCCGCTCGCGGGTCTTCCAGACGATCGTGCCCGAGCCGGTCAGCTCCTTCTGGAAGTAGCCGTTGAGCATCGGCCCGACATTGAGCGAGATCGCCGGGATGTTCACGGTGGCCGCCGCCATCAGGCAGGCCGGCATGGTCTTGTCGCAGCCGGTCAGCAGCACGACGCCGTCCAGCGGATAGCCGTACAGGACTTCGACCAGCGACAGGTAGGCGAGGTTCCGGTCGAGGGAGGCGGTCGGCCGCTTGCCGGTCTCCTGGATCGGGTGACACGGGAATTCGAAGGCCACGCCCCCGGCCGCCGTGATGCCGTCGCGCACGCGCTTGGCCAGTTCAAGATGGTGCCGGTTGCACGGTGACAGGTCGGAGCCGGTCTGGGCGATGCCGATCAGCGGCTTGCCGGACCGCAGCTCGGCGGGCGTGAGGCCGAAATTCAGGTAGCGCTCCAAATACAGCGCGGTCATGCCCGGATTGTGCGGGTTGTCGAACCACGCCTTGGAGCGCAGGTCGGCGGGAGATACGCGGCGCTTCTCGCTCATGGTCGAATCCTCAGATCGTCATGCCACCGTCGATGGAATAGCTCTGGCCGGTCACGAAGGCGGCCTCGTCGCTGGCCAGGAACACCACCAGCGGGGCGATCTCCTCGGCCGTGGCCAGGCGGCCCATGGGCTGGCGGGCGATGAACGCCTTGCGGGCCTCCACGGGATCGTCGAACGCGTTGATCCGGTCGGCGAGCGACGGCGTGTCGACCGTGCCGGGACAGATGCAGTTGCAGCGGATGCCGCGGCCCACGTAATCCGCCGCCACCGACTTGGTCAGGCCGATCACCGCGGCCTTGGTCAGTCCGTAGACGAAGCGGTTCGGCAGCCCGCGCAGGGAGCCGGCGACGCTCGCCATGTTGACGATACTCCCGGCGCCGGCCTCGAGCATCCGTGGCAGGACCGCGCGGATCGTCCAGAACTGCGACCGGACGTTGAGGTTCACCGCGAAGTCGAAATCCGCGTCGCTGGCGTCGAGCACCGTGCCGGCATGGACGTAGCCCGCGCAGTTGAACAGCACGTCGATCCGGTCCAGCCCGCCGGCCACGGCCTCGATCTGCGCCCGGTCGAGCACGTCGAGGGGCGCGGTGGTGACGTTGGCTACGCCCTCGAAGGTTCCGAGTGCGTCGGCCCGGACGTCGGTGGCCAGCACCTGCGCGCCCTCGCGCGCCAGCGCCAGGACGCTCGCCCGGCCGATGCCCTGGCCGGCGGCCGTGACCAATGCTGTCTTGCCCGCGAGACGCATGCTCCCGTTCCTCCCGATCGCGCGGTCGTGGTGCCGCCTGCCCGCCAATCTGCCGTGATCCGATCCGCGGCGTAAACCGTGGTGCCCGCGTTCAGGACAACATCCGCGTGTCGCCGTCGATGGAGATCGCCTGTCCGGAGATCGTCCGGCCCCGCTGCGAGCACAGCAGCAGGATCTGGTCGGCGAGCTGCCGGGCCGTGACGTAGTCCTTGACCGACACGAACGAGAAGGCGCGCGCCTCCATCTCGGCAAAGCTCGTGCCCTGCTGCTGCGCCTTGGCCTCGAGGACCCGGCGCTGCCGGTCGCCGGCCACCAGCCCGGGTAGGATCGCGTTCACCCGGATGCCCGCCTCGCCCAGCTCGATCGCGAGGGACTTGGTGAAGCCGATCACGCCCCATTTCGCCGCCGCGTAGGGGCTGCGCAGGCCGAAGCCGAATTTACCGGCGGCCGACGACAGGTTGACGATGGAGCCGTTGCTGCTGGCGCGCAGGTGGGGCACCGCCAGGCGCGCGCAGTTGAACTGGCTGGTCAGGCAGACCGTCAGGCAGCGGTCCCATTCCTCCGGGGCGATCTCCTCGACCCGCCCGGTCGGCCCGGCGATGCCGGCGTTGTTGACCAGCACGTCGAGGCCGCCGAGATGCTCGACCGCCGCCGCCATCATGGTGCTGACCGCGTCCCGGTCGGCGACGTCGGTCCGGCAGCGCCCCACCGCCTCGGGGAGGGCGGCCAGGGCGTCCTGGTCGATGTCGCAGGCGAAGACCCGCGCGCCTTCCTCGAGGAAGGCGTCGACGATGCCGCGTCCGATTCCCGCGGCGCCCGCGGTCACGAGCACGCGCAGGCCGGCGATTCCGAGATCCATGGTCGTTCCTCCCGTCCAGGCATCGCTTCGAAGGCGTTCGTCGCCCTTCGGATGAAGCCGATGCTCACCAAAACTACGCGTCCCGCAGCCCTCCGCGGGATAGGATGAAGTCGGCGGCCTCGCGGATGTCCGCGGCGATCGCAGCCGCCGCCGCGGGTCCGTCCTGGGCCTCGATCGCCCCCAGCGCCTCGGCATGCCGGCGCAGGGCGAAACCCTGGAGCAGCCGTTCCGGGTGGGCGCGCAGGTCCAGGTTGATGACCGGACCCGCCTTCAGCCAAAGCCGGGCGATGATCGCGTGCAACGGCTCCAATCCGCAGGCTGCGTAGATGGCAAAGTGCAGGTCGCGGTTCAGCCGGACGGCCAGGGTGCTGTCCGGCTGCGCGGATGCGGCCGCCAGGCGGAACGCCGCCTCGGCCTTCCGGATCGCGACGAGTTCGGGTTCGCTCCGGCGCTCGGCGGCTCGCGCGGCTGCCATGCCCTCGACGGCCATGCGGGTCTCGGCCAGCGCCCGGAAATCCTGCGCCGTCATGATCGGCACCCGGATCGCCCGGGTCGCCGCCACTTCGAGGACGCCGTCGGCGACGAGTCGGCTCACCGCCTCGCGCACCGGCATCACCGAGACGCCGAGCGCCGCCGCGCTCTGGCGCAGGGACAGCCGGTCGCCGGGAGCGAGCCGGCCGGACGCCAGGAGGTCCGACAGGGCCTCGTACGCCGTGTCGGCCAGGGTGCGCCGTTCGAGCTGGGGTAATTCGGCGAGGGCCGACATGGAACTCATGTGCTGACACTAGACGGATCCGGCACTATCGCGCTAGTGATCTGTGATCACAGTTTGGGTGAGGGCCGCCAGAGCCCGTCAAGAATGCCCGGCTGGAGGAAACGCACGGGAGCGGAACGATGACGGATCGGTTCGGGGATTCTCTCTCTCGCCGCGGCCTGCTGCGAGTCGGCGGCGCGGCCCTCATCGCGCCGGCGCTCGCCAGCCCGGCCCTGTCCCAGGGACAGTCGGACGTGATCCGGATCGGTCACTTGACCCCTCGTACCGGCTTCCTCGGGCCGCTGGGCGAGTTCGCCGTTCAGGCCGCGCAGCTCGCCGTCGAGGAGATCAACGCCGCCGGCGGCATCGCCGGCCGGAAGGTCGAGCTGCTGGCCGAAGACAGCGTCAATCCGCAGACCGCCTCGGCCAAGGCCGAGCGCATGGTCCAGCGCGACCGCGTCGCCTGCCTGGTCGGCGAGATCAACTCCGCCTCGGCGCTGGCGATCAGCCAGGTGGCGCAGCGCGAGAAGGTGCTGTTCATCAACACCGGCGCCAACTCCGACGCGCTGCGCGGTGCCGACTGCAAACGCTACCTGTTCCACGTCGAAGCGCAGAACACCATGATGGTCCGCGCGGCGGGCCGGGCGCTGGTGGAGAAGGGCCTGATCAAGGGCAAGAAGGTCTACGCGCTGACCGCCGACTATGCCTTCGGCCACGACCTGCTCAAGCAGGCCAAGAAGTTCTTCATCGCGAACGAGGCGACGCTTGCCGGCGAGGACCTGATCCCCACCGAGCTCACCGACTTCTCGCCGTTCCTGCTGAAGCTGCGCCAGGGCCGGCCGGATCTGGTGATCTGCAACCTCGCGGGCGCGCAGATCACCAACTTCCTCAAGCAGTACAGCGAGTTCGGCTTGCCGTTTCCGGTCGCCGGCTTCGGCTTCGATACGGCGTTGGCCTGGGGCGCGGGCCCCGGCAACTTCCTCGGCACTTGGCCGGTGGTCTGGCACCACCAGATCGATTCGCCGTCGGCCAAAGCATTCGTGACGGCCTTCCGGGCCAAGTACAAGAAGCCGCCGGAGAACCAGGGCTGGGGCGACTACACGGCGATGAAGATCGTCGCCCAATCCATGAACGCGCTGAAGTCGACCGATTCCACCAAGATCGTGGAGTACCTGGAGAAGGGTGCGACCTTCGAGATCGCCAAGACCCGGGAGGGCTACTTCCGCCCCTGGGACCACGAGCTGATGCAGGAGATGTACGCGATCACCGCCCTGCCGGCGGACCAGGTCAAGAATCCCTACGACATCTTCACGGCGACCGGGCCGCTGCCCGGTCCCGGCGAGAGCCTGGAGGTCCTCGCCACCACCCGCGACGAGAACGCCTGCACCTTCCCGGCGTGAGGCGGCCATGCAGCTCGTCTTCATCCTCGAGCAGGTGCTCAACGGCCTTCTGATCGGCGTCCAGTATCTGCTGATCGCGCTGGGCCTGTCGCTGATCTTCAGCCTCGGCGGGATCGTGAACCTCGCCCACGGCGCGTTCTACGCCATCGGCGCCTACCTGACCGTCGTGCTGACTCCGACGATCGGCTTCGGCGGCGCGCTCGTCGCCTCGCCGCTGCTGGTGGCCGTACTCGGCCTCGTGATCGAGCGGTTCCTGCTCCGGCGGTTCTACCGGGGCGATCCGACGCTCGGCCTGCTGCTCACCTTCGGCCTCGCCATGGTGGCCGAGCAGGCCCTGCGCATGGCCTTCGGGGCGGCGCCGCTGCCCTACGGAATCCCGGGTTGGCTCCGGGGCCAGGTGTTCATCGGCGACCTGATCTACTCGCGCTACAGGCTCTCGATCCTGGTGGTGGCGCTCGCCTGCGTCGGCGGCCTGTGGCTGCTCCTGACCCGCACCAGCTTCGGCCGCGTGGTCCGGGCCGGCGTCCAGAACCCCGACATGGTCGCGGCTCTGGGCATTTCGCTCCGTCCGTACATGAGCGCGGTGGTGACGATCGCCGTCGGGCTGGCGGCCCTCGCCGGGACCATGATGGCGCCGGTCACCGGGGTTCACCCCGCCATGGGTGCCGAGATCCTGACCTTCGCCTTCGTCGTGGTGGTGATCGGCGGGCTCGGCTCGTTCTGGGGCGTGGTGCTGGCCGCCCTGATCGTCGGCGTGGTCCGGGGGCTCACCGCCTACGCCTACCCGCCCGCGACCGAGGCCGCCGTCTACGGCCTCATGGTGCTCGTCCTGCTGCTGCGCCCGCGCGGCCTGTTCGGCGAGCAGATCGCCCGATTCGAGTGAGCGGGAGCAGCCCCATGTCCGGAACCGCCGAACCGTTGCCGCTCGCCATCCCACAGCGCGGCCTGATCCTGCGCGAGAGCCGCCAGCTCTGGGCGGCGCTCGCCGCCCTGATCGTCCTGCCGTTCGCCCTCGACGCGATCGGCCTGACGCTGATCACCGCCACCGACGTGGTGATCTTCGCCCTCGCCGTGCTCGGCCTCAACATCCTGGTCGGCTGGACAGGCCTCGTCTCCTTCGGCCACGGGGCATGGTTCGGGATCGGGGCCTACGCGGTGGCGATCCTTCAGACCCGCCTGGCGCCGGGCGACATGGCCCTGCCGCTGTTCGGCGCGCTGGCGATCACCGGTATCGCGGCGTGCGCCGGCGGCTCCCTGATCTTGCGGCGGCGCGGCGTCTACTTCTCATTGCTGACGCTCGCGTTCACCGCGATGCTGTACGCCATCGCGTTCCGCTGGACCGACCTCACCGGCGGCGAGAACGGCATCGGCAACCTGCACCGCTGGGAGGTGCTGCAGCGGCCCGGCGCCTACTACGCCGCAGTCTCCGGCATCGCCTTCCTGGTCCTCGTCGCGCTCTGGCGCTTCCGGCGCTCGCCGATGGGAACGGTTCTGGTCGCGATCCGCGAAAACGAGCAGCGCGCCGGCTTCCTCGGCTACGCCACCAACCGCTACAAGCTCGCGGCCTTCGTGATCTCGGCATCGATCACCGGGCTGGCCGGCGCGCTCTCCGCCTACAGCCACCGGTTCACCTCGGCCGACCCGATCTCCATCGCGTTCTCGGGCGAACTGCTGGCCATGGTGGTGATCGGCGGGATGCGCTCGTTCCTGGGGCCTGCCCTCGGGGCCCTGTTCTACATCCTGTTCCGGGAGTTCCTCTCGATCTACACCGGCGACTGGCTGCTGTATTTCGGGCTGCTGTTCGTCGCCTTCATCGTGTTCTCGCCGGACGGGCTCGTGGGGATCGCGGCCCGGCTGATGCGGCCGTTCCGACGCGTACCGGGGGAGGGCGCCGCGATGTCGGCCCGCCGGCCCGGTGCCTCGGGCCGCGTCCCGGCCCGGTTCATCGCCGAGGGGCGTTCCGACGGCCCGGTCCTGGTCGCGGACGACATCCGCAAGAGCTTCGGACCGGTCGCCGCCGTGCGCGGCGTCTCCTTCGCGGTGGCCGACCGGACGCTGCACGCCCTGATCGGCCCGAACGGCGCCGGCAAGACCACGGCGTTCAACCTACTTTCCGGGCTGTTCCGGCCCAATTCCGGCCGGATCCTCCTCGACGGCCGGGAGATCGCCGGGCTCGAGCCCCACGCGATCACCCGGGCCGGCCTCGGCCGCTCGTTCCAGATCACCAACCTGTTTCCGGGCCTATCGGTGGAAGAGAACATCAGGCTCGCCGTCCAGGCCCGCCACCCGGCCCACATGAACCCGTGGCGCGACGCGCTCCGCCTGCGGAAGATCGCCGACGACACGGCCGAGCTGCTGCGCTGGACCGGTCTTGCCGGGATCGAGAAGGCGGAGGCCGGCAGCCTCTCCTACGGCGGGCAGCGGCTCCTCGACATGGGCCTGGCGCTGGCCACGCGCCCGCGGGTCCTGCTGCTCGACGAGCCGCTGGCCGGCCTGGCCGCGGCCGAGCGGGAGCGCGTCGGCGACCTGATCAAGGCGCTCTCCGCCGACATCCCGGTGCTGCTCGTCGAGCACGACATCGACCGGGTCTTCCGCCTGGCCGACCGGGTCACCGTGATGGCGGACGGCGCGGTGCTGGTGGACGGTTCCGTGGCCGACGCCCGGGACGACGCGCGGGTGCAGGCGGTCTATCTCGGCTCCGGGACGGAGGCGATCGCGGCGAAGCCGCGTGCCAGCGCCGCCGCGACCGAGACGCTGCTGACGATGGCGGGCGTCGACACCTTCTACGGCAAGTCGCACATCCTCAACGGCGTGGACCTGACGGTGCACAAGGGCGAGGTGGTGGCCCTCCTCGGCCGCAACGGCGCCGGCAAGTCGACCCTGCTGAAGACCCTGATCGGTACGGCGCCCCCGGCCGCCGGCCGGATCGTCCTTGGCGCGCAGGATATCGCCGGGCTCACGCCGGACCGGATCGCCCGGCTCGGCATCGGCTACGTGCCGCAGGGACGGGCGCTGTTCGCGGGCATGAGCGTAGCCGAGAATCTCGGTCTCGGCCGGCTGCGGCGCCTGACCGGCGCGGGCATCCACTGGGACGAGGACAAGGTCCTGGAATTCTTCCCACGCCTCAAGCAACGCTGGACCGTCGACGCCGCACGCCTGTCCGGCGGCGAGCAGCAGATGGTGGCGGTGGCGCGGGCGCTCTCCGGCGACACGCGCCTCCTCCTCCTCGACGAGCCCTTCGAGGGCCTGTCGCCGGCGGTGACCGAGGAACTGTTCGAGGCGTTCGATCGTCTGCGGCGGGAGATCGCGATCATCCTGGTGGATCATCACCTCGACCTGGCGCTGGCGCTCTCCGACCGGACCGTCGCGCTGGAGCGCGGCAGCGTGCAGTGGACCGGCGAGTCGCGCCTGCTGCGCGAGGACCAGGATCTGAGGCGGAAGGTGCTGTGGCTATGACGGAAAGCGTCGCGATCGTCGGCGCCGGCCTGATCGGCCGGGCCTGGGCGATGATCTTCGCCCGCGCCGGCTGGGACGTGCGCCTGTTCGATGCCGCCGACGGCGTCGCCCAGGCCGCGATCCCGCTCTGCGCCGCGGGCCTGCGGACGCTCTCCGAGAACGGGCTCTGCCCCGATCCAAAGGCGGCGTCCGGCCGTATCCGGGCCCCGGACGGTCTGGCCGCCTGCCTCGACGGCGTCGGCTTCGTTCAGGAGAACGGGCCGGAACGGCTCGACGTGAAGCAGGCCCTGTTCGCGGAACTCGACGCCCTGGCGCCGTCGGACGCGATCATCGCCTCCTCATCCTCGGCGATCCGCTGCTCGCTGTTCACCGAGGGGCTTCCCGGACGCGGCCGATGCCTGATCGGCCATCCCGTGAACCCGCCGCACCTGATCCCGCTCGTGGAGATCTCCGGCGCCCCCTGGACGGAGGCCGCGGTGCTGGAGCGCGCCCGGGCGACCTACGAGAGGATCGGACAGGTGCCGATCACCGTCCTGAAGGAGATCGAGGGCTTCATCCTCAACCGGCTCCAGGGCGCGCTGCTGGCGGAGGCGTTCCGCCTGGCGTCGGAGGGGTACGTGACCCCGCAGGATCTGGATAAGACCGTCGCGGACGGGCTCGGCCTGCGCTGGAGCTTCATGGGGCCGTTCGAGACGATCGAGCTCAACGCCCCCGGCGGCATCGCCGATTACTGCGCGCGCTACACCGGATTCTACAAGAGCCTCGCCGCCGACCCGGCGCCCCCGAGCGTTTACGAGGCGCCGGCCACCCAGGCGATCCTCGCGAACTGGCGAGCGCCCGCAGACCTGCCCGCCCGCATGAACCGCCGCGACGCGCGGCTGGCCGCCCTGCGGGCCCACAAGCTGTCACAGAAGGACTGAGCATGGCCTCACAGCGGAAAGTCATCATCACCTGCGCCGTCACCGGCGCGATCCACACGCCCAGCATGTCGCCGCATCTGCCGGTGACGCCGGAGGAGATCGCCGACGCCGCGATCGGTGCCGCCGAAGCCGGCGCGGCGATCATCCACCTGCACGCCCGCGACCCCGAGACCGGTCAGCCCGATCAGTCGCCGGAGGCCTTCGCCAAGTTTCTGCCGGTGATCAAGCAGCGCTCCGGCTGCGTCGTGAACATCACCACCGGCGGCGCGCCGACCATGTCGATCGAGGAGCGGGTGCGCCCGGCCGCGACCTTCCAGCCGGAAGTGGCCTCCCTCAACCTCGGCTCGATGAATTTCGGCCTGTTCGGCATGCTGGACCGCTTCAAGGACCTGAAGCACCAATGGGAGCGGGATTACCTCGGCAACAAGGACATCATCTTCCGCAACACGTTCGGCCAGATCGAGCACATCCTCACCACCTGCGGTCCCAACGGCACGCGGTTCGAGTTCGAGTGCTACGACACGGCCCACCTCTACAACCTCAAATACTTCTTCGACCGCGGGCTGGTGAAGGCGCCACTGTTCATCCAGACCGTGTTCGGCCTGCAGGGCGGCATCGGCGCGCATCCCGACGACGTGATGCACATGAAGCGCACCGCCGACCGGCTGTTCGGCGATCAGTACCGCTGGTCGGTGCTGGGCGCGGGCCGAAACCAGATGAACATCGCCGCCATGGCGGCCGCGATGGGCGGCAACGTCCGCGTCGGCCTGGAGGACAGCCTGTGGGACGGGCCGGGCAAGCTCGCCGAGACCAACGCCACCCAGGTCCGCCGCGTCCGCTCCATCATCGAGGGGCTGGGGCTGGAGATCGCGTCGCCCGACGAAGCCCGCGAGATGCTGTCGCTGAAGGGCGGGGACAAGGTCGCGTTCTGAGGAGGGTCCACCCTTGCTTGTGCGGTCGCCGACGTGGGCATATGTTAAGCCATATGCCGGGAGGTGAGCATGGAGCGCATCGCCAAGGTCTTCAGGAATAACCGCAGCCAAGCCGTCCGAATTCCGAAGGAGTTCGAATTGCCTGGCGACGAAGTGTCGGTCTCTCGACAACCCGATGGGAGCCTGATCCTTCGACCACGGCTTCGCCTCGAGGCTCTCATCGCGTCGCTGGAACCGCTTCCGCGGGAAGACAGGTTGGACGAAATCCCGGATCTCGAGGCGGAAGACGTCGTTCTGTGAGCGGCATCGTGCGCTATCTGCTCGATACCAACATTCTGTCGGATCTCATCAATCGCGGGCGGGACGGCCCAGTCGCCGCCATGCTCGAAGGGCGCACAGCCAATGTGTGCACAAGCATCGTGGCGGCCGCCGAGATCCGGTATGGCGTGGCGCGAAAAGGGTCTCAGTCTCTTGCAGACCGCGCCGAAACAGTGCTCGGAACGATTCCGATCGCCCCTCTGGCAGCGCCGGCCGATCGCTATTACGGCGAGATCCGCGCGCTCCTCACAAAGCGGGGCACGCCGATCGGGCCGAACGACCTCCTGATCGCTGCCCAATGCCTCGCCTTGAATCTATGTCTTGTCAGCGCGAACCTGAGTGAATTCCGCCGCGTTCCAGGGCTGGAAATCGAGAATTGGCTCGACCCACATGCCGTGGGCAACGACGTGCATTAACGTCGCCAGCAAGTGCCTATCCCGGCACACCAAAAACTTTGGCGAGGGCCTCATCGTCCACGCCGGTGATCTCCAGGCGCTTCATCCGGCCCTGATGGCCGGCAACGATCTGGACGGCGCCGGCCGCGATCCTGAGAGAGCCGGCGATCAGCCGTTCGAGCGCCGTGTTGGCGGCGCCGTCGACCGGCGGGGCGGCGACGCGCACCTTGAGACAGGGGGCACCGTCCGCGTCGCGGATCCAGCCGTCCACGGCGTCGCGTCCGCCGCGCGGGGTCAGCCGGACGGTCAGCCGCAGCGGTTTGACCGCCGTCTCCGACGGAGCTCGTGCCACCGCACCCGCCTTCAGAAAATCTTGCCCGGGTTCAGCCGGTTGTCCGGGTCGAGCGCGCGCTTGATCAGCCGCATGGCGCCGATCTCCTCCGGCGAGCGCGACAGGGGCAGCTTGCCGCGCTTCTCCAGGCCGATGCCGTGCTCCGCCGAGACCGAGCCGTTCAGCTCGGCCAGCGGCGCGTAGATCGCGGCGTCGATGGCCGCGTTGCCGGCGGCGTCGAGTCGGGTCGTGTTCCAGTGCAGGTTGTTATCGCCGATATGCCCGTAGACGACGGCGCGGCAACCGGGGATCGCCGCCAGGCGGTCCAGGGCGCCCCGGACGTAGCCGTCCATCTTGGAGAGCGGCACGCTCACGTCGAAGGCGCGCTCGATCCCATCGGCGTTCAGGTGCTCGACCCGGTCGCGGATACGCCACATCCCCCGGCGCTGCTCCTCTGAGGAGGCCACGGCCGCGTCGAGGATCGTGCCCTCACCCATCAGGCCTTCCAGCAGGCCGAGGAACCGGTCCGACTCCTCCGGCACGCACTCGACCTCGATGATGGCGTAGAACGGGTAGTCGTAGCCCAGCGGCGGCGTCGCCCGGCCGGGGGCAGTCATCAGCTTATAAAAATCCGGCCACAGGCCCTCGAAGGAGGACACGCGCCCCTGGAACGCGCTCTGGGCGGCGCGCAGGACCCGGGCGCCATCGTCGACCCCCGGGCAGGCGATCAGCGCGGTGGCGTAGCCGGCCGGCTCCGGGCGCAGGCGCAGGACGGCGCGGGTGACGATCCCGAGCGTCCCCTCGGTGCCGATGAAGACCTGCTTCAGGTCGAGCCCGGTGTTGTTCTTGATCAGCGGGCGCATGGACGAGACCACCGTGCCGTCCGCCAGCACCGCCTCCAGGCCCAGCACCATCTCGCGCATCATGCCGTAGCGCAGCACCCGCAGGCCGCCGGCATTCGTGGAGATCGCGCCGCCGATCGTGGCCGAGCCGCGGGCGCCGAGATCCAGCGGGAAGAACAGGCCGTTCTCCGTGGCGGCGTTCTGTACGCTCTCGATTGTGGCGCCGGTGCCGACCACCACGGTCATGCCGAGGGGATCAATCGGCTCGATCCCGGTCATCCGCTCGGTGGAGAGGGTGATCTCGTCCGGCGCGCAGAGGGTGCCGTCCACGAGGCCGGTGGCGCCGCCCCGCGGCACGATCGCGACCCCCGCCGCGTGGCAGGCAGCCAGAACGGCGCTGGTCTCGGCGGTGTTGCGCGGTCGCACGAGGGCGAGGGCCGCGCAGGGCTCCGTCGGCCGTGTCCAGTTCGCCGACCGGCCGCGCAATTCCGCGCCGGTGACGAGGCCGGACGGCCCGACGATATCGGAAAGACGCGCGAGGATCGATTCGGCGGCTGTCATCGGATGGGTCTCTGCGGCTGGGGCCGTATGGTCCGGCGTGCTGCGGGCGTCAGGCTCTGTCACAGAAGCCCGCGCGCGGCGAGATTGCGCATCAGCGCGCGGGCGCCGAACGTCCAGGGCTCGCAGGCGTCGCAGGGGCGCATGCGGTTGACGAGGCTGCCGAGTTCCGGGCTCGCCACGACGACGCGGTCGCCCTCGACATGGGTGAAGCCGAGGCCGGGACCGTGCCGGTCCTGGATCGGCGCGAACATCGTGCCGAGCAGCAGGATCGCACCGTCCGGGTAATCGTGGGTGCGGCCCATCAGGGCCCCGACCAACTCTTCCGGGTCGCGGCTGATCTCGGCGAGCGGAGAGGTACCCTCCATCCGGAACCCGTCGGTGCCGGTCACCTCGAGCGTCACGGTGGTGCGCCGGACGTGGTCGAGGTCGAAGGTCTCGTCGAACACCCTAAGGAACGGGCCCAGGGCGCAGGAGGCGTTGTTGTCCTTGGCCTTGCCCAGCAGCAGCGCCGAGCGGCCCTCGAAATCGCGCAGGTTCACGTCGTTGGCGAGGGTCGCGCCGACGATTTTCTGTTGCGATGAGACCGCCAGCGCGACTTCCGGCTCTGGGTTGTTCCAGTGCGAATCCGGGTGCAGCCCGGCGTCTGCGCCGCAGCCCACCGCCGAGAGCGGTTGCGCCTTGGTGAAGATCTCCGCGTCCGGCCCGATCCCGACCTCGAGATACTGGCTCCAGGCTCCCTGGGCGACCAGGACCTCCTTCAGCGCCATCGCGGCGGGCGAGCCGGGCTTGAGCCGGCGCAGGTCGTGCCCGACCAGGCGCTCGACTTCCGTGCGGATCGCCGCGGCCGCCGCCAGATCGCCCCGGGCCCGCTCTTCGATCACCCGTTCCAGCATCGACGTCGCGAAGGTGACGCCGGCCGCCTTGAGCGCCTGGAGGTCCACCGGGGCGAGGAGCCACGGCTGTCCGGGGTCGCGGCCGTCCGGCGGGGTGTTGGCCAGCATCGCGTCGAGGCTGCCGAGATCCGCGCCCTCGGCGGCGCGCAGAGCCGCGGCGGCGTCCGGCGTCTCGCACAGGTCGCTGACCGTCGCGAAGCGCGCCGTGACGTCGACGACGCGCGCCTCGCCGCCCGAACCCGCCCGGATCGCCACCACGCTCGGTCCGCCGACATCCGGGCGCCACACCCGGCCGACCAATGCACCCCGGACGCCGTCGGTGGGCAGGATCTCGCCTGCGGTCAGACCGGAATGTGCCATACCGTCCTCCTCCTTCGGGATCCCGCCCGCCGTCTTCGGTTCTGCCCGGCCGGCGCACCGGCAGCGGGGCCGATGCCATCGCCTTAGCATCCGGTGACGGCTCAGGCGCCGGCGGGATGTTTCATGCCGGCGGCCTCGTCACCGATCCCGGGCTGCCGGGCAAGCCCGGCCGAACCCGGCCGAGCGGCCACCGACGCCGAACTCCGACCCGGTCGTCAGGATGCAGGATCCCGCAGGAAGGCCCTGACAGAAACGGGATATGATTCAAAATTCAGGTTTCACCGACTTGCTTTCCGTTGGACGCTCAACTGTACTGCTCACACAGGAGTCGCCGTCAGAGCGTCCCTGATTGGGAGGAAGCATGGCCTCGGTGGGAATCCGCGAGGTTCGCAAGGCTTTCGGATCGACGAACGTCCTGCACGGCGTGTCCGTGGACATCCGGGACGGCGAGTTCGTGATCCTGGTCGGACCTTCGGGCTGCGGAAAATCGACGTTGCTGCGGATGATTGCCGGCTTGGAGAATATCTCCGGCGGCGAGATCCGTATCGGTGAGCGTGTCGTCAATGATGTTCCGCCCAAGGAGCGGGACATCGCCATGGTGTTCCAGAACTACGCGCTCTACCCGCACCTCACGGTTCGCGAGAACATGGCGTTCTCCATGCGGATCCGGAAGGCGCGGGCTGCCGAGATCGACGAGCGCGTCAGCAAGGCCGCGCAGATCCTCGGATTGACCCATCTCCTCGACCGCTACCCGCGCCAGCTCTCCGGCGGCCAGCGGCAGCGCGTCGCCATGGGCCGGGCGATCGTGCGCGATCCGCAGGTGTTCCTGTTCGACGAGCCTTTGTCGAACCTCGACGCCAAGCTGCGCGTGGCGATGCGCACCGAGATCAAGGAGCTGCACCAGCGCCTGAAGACCACGACCATCTACGTCACCCATGATCAGATCGAGGCCATGACCATGGCCGACCGGATCGTGGTTATGCACGACGGCGTGGTCGAGCAGATCGGGCCACCGCTGGAACTCTACGACCGGCCCGACAACCTGTTCGTGGCGGGCTTCATCGGATCCCCCGCGATGAACTTTGTGAACGGGACGGTCCGGAGGAACGGGCATCTCGTCTTCGCGGCGGATTCGGGCCTGACGATCCCCCTGAACGAGGCGCCGGTGGGCACCGAGGGCCGGAAGCTGGTCCTCGGGATGCGGCCCGAGCATTTCGATCTGGCGCGCGATGGGATCGCCGCCGAAGTCGTGGTGGTCGAGCCGACCGGGTCCGAGACCATGCTGGCGGTGCGGGCCCAGGGCCAGGACTTCACCTGCGTGCTGCGCGAGCGCGTCGGCGAGGGCCCCGGCGAGACCGTCTACCTGCGGCCGAACCGCGTGCACTTCTTCGATGCCGAGTCCGGACGACGCCTGCCGACCTGACCCGTTTTCGGTTGCCGAGCCCGGCCGCCCGGACGAACCGCGTCCCGGGGCGCGCCGATCCATCCAGGGAGTGACGCCACGATGACCAGACTCGACCGCCGTTCCCTCCTGGCGGGTGCCGCCGCGACCGGCCTCGCCGCCGGCAGTGACCTGCTGGGCTTCGCCCGGGCCTGGGCGCAGACCGCCGAGTGGAAGCCCGAGCCCGGGGCCAGCCTGTCGGTGCTGCGCTGGAAGCGCTTCATCCCCAGCGAGGACGAGGCGTTCCTGCGGATGGTCGACGCCTTCACCAAGGCGACCGGCGTCAAGGTGTCGGTCACCAACGAATCCTTCGACGACATCCAGCCGAAGGCCTCCGTCGCCGCCAATACCGGGCAGGGCCCCGACATGGTCTGGGGCCTGTTCTCGTTCCCGGCCCTGTTCCCGGACAAGTGCCTGCCGCTCGAGGACGTCGCCGAGTCGCTGGCCAAGAAATACGGCCCGTGGTTCCCGTCGGCGGAGGCCTACGGCAAGGTCAAGGGCAAGTGGATCGCGATCCCGGTGGGCTTCAACGGCGGATACCCGAACTACCGCATCTCGGCCATGCAGAAGGCCGGGTTCAGCAAGTTCCCCGAGGATACCGCCGGCTTCCTCGAACTGTGCCGGGCCCTCAAGAAGAACAACACCCCGGCCGGCTTCGCCCTCGGGCACGCCACCGGCGACGCCAACACCTGGTGTCACTGGGCGCTCTGGTCCCATGGCGGCAACCTGGTCGACGCCAACGAGAAGATCGTGATCAACTCGCCGGAGACCGCCAAGGCGCTCGAATACGTGAAGTCGATGTACGAGACCTTCGTGCCGGGCACCGTGTCCTGGAACGATTCCTCCAACAACAAGGCGTTCCTGGCGGGCGACCTGTACCTCACCCATAACGGCATCTCGATCTACGCCGCCGCCAAGAAGGACAACCCGAAGCTCGCCGAGGACATGGACCACGCGGTCTGGCCGATCGGCCCCGCCGGCAAGCCCACCGAGTTCCAGCTCGCCTTCCCGATCCTGGCGTTCAAGTACTCGAAGGCGCCCAACGCCTGTAAGGCGTTCATCGCCTTCATGATGGAGGCGTCGAACTACGGTCCCTGGATCGAGGGGGCGCAGGGCTACCTGTGCGAGCCGCTGTCGAACTACCCCAAGAACCCGATCTGGACGAGCGACCCGAAGAACGCGGTCTTCGCCGAGGCGGGACGGCGGTCGCTGGCGGCCGGCGGTCAGGCGCCGGTGAGCGAGCGCATCGCCGCCGTGCTCGCCGACTTCGTGGTGGTCGACATGTTCGCCAGCCACTGCACCGGCCGGGAGGACGTGAAGACCGCGATCCGCAACGCCGAGCGGGCCGCCCAGCGCATCTTCCGCAACACCTGAACGGCTGCAGGCCGCGGGTGTCGTACCCGCGGCCCTGATCCCGAGGCGAACCCATGGCGCACACGGCCCTGACACAGCCCGCTCCACTCGCGGTCCCGACCCGCTCGGCCTGGCACCGCCTGCGTGCCAGCCGCGGCTGGGCGGGCTTCTGGTTCATGCTGCCGACGGCGCTGATCCTCGGCCTGTTCCTGGCCTACCCGCTGCTCAAGGGGATCTGGCTGTCCTTCACCAACACGCGGATCGGCCGCGAGGGCACGTTCATCGGCCTGGAGAACTACGCCTGGCTCTGGGACGACGACGTGTTCTGGCTCTCGGTGTTCAACACCTGCCTGTACACGGCCGTGGCCTCGGTGGTGAAGTTCGGCGTCGGGCTCTACCTTGCGCTGTTGCTCAACAAGAACATGCCGTTCAAGTCGATCGTCCGGTCGATCGTGCTGATCCCGTTCGTGGTGCCGACCGTGTTATCCGCCATCGCTTTCTGGTGGATCTTCGACAGCCAGTTCTCGATCATCTCGTGGTCGCTGCGCCATCTCGGCGTGATCGACGGCAACATCGATTTCCTGGGCGAGCCGAGCATGGCCCGCGCCTGCGTGATCTTCGCCAACATCTGGCGCGGCGTGCCGTTCATCGCGATCACGCTGCTGGCCGGGCTGCAGACGGTCTCGCCCTCGCTCTACGAGGCCGCGACGCTGGACGGCGCCTCCAACTGGCAGATCTTCTCGCGCATCACCCTGCCGCTGCTGACGCCGATCATTGCTGTGGTGATGACCTTCTCGGTGCTGTTCACCTTCACCGACTTCCAGCTGATCTGGGCGATGACCCGGGGCGGCCCGGTCAACGCCACGCACCTGATGGCGACCCTGTCGTACCAGCGCGGCATCCTCTCCGGGACGCTGGGGGAGGGCGCGGCGATCGCCACCGCGATGGTACCGTTCCTTCTCGCCGCGATCGGCATCTCGTGGTTCGGCCTTCAGCGCCGGGCCTGGCAAGCCGGGGGAACCGACCGATGAGCGCACCCGCTCCGCCCGCCCATGCCGACCCGCGCCTCGCCTCCGTCGTGGCGGCCCGCCCCGCCGGGCTCACCGACGACAGCGAGGGGATGGCCTACCTGGAGCGGCTGCCGCGGCGGCTCGTGACCACCTACCTGCCGCTCCTGATCATCCTCGCGGTGCTGCTGTTCCCATTCTACTGGATGGCGCTCACGGCGATCAAACCGGACGAGCAGCTGATCGACATGGAGCGGTTCAACCCGTTCTGGGTCGTGGACCCGACGCTCAAGCACATCAACAAGCTGCTGTTCGAGACGCAGTATCCGCGCTGGCTCTGGAACACGATGTACGTGTCGGTGGCGGCTACGATCCTGTCGCTGTTCGCCAGCGTGTTGGCCGCCTATGCCTGCGTGCGCATCCGCTTCAACGGCGCGGGCTGGGTCGGCGCCGCGATCTTCCTCGCCTACCTGGTGCCGCCCTCGATCCTGTTCATCCCGCTCGCCACGATCATCCAGGCCTACGGCCTGTTCGATTCGCCGATCGCCCTGATCCTGGCCTATCCGACCATCCTGATCCCGTTCTCGACCTGGCTCCTGATGGGCTACTTCAAGACCATTCCCTACGAGCTGGAGGAATGCGCGCTCATGGACGGCGCGAGCCGCTGGCAGATCCTCACCAAGATCATCCTGCCGCTCGCCTTCCCGGGCCTGATCTCGGCCGGCATCTTCTCGCTGACGCTCTGCTGGAACGAGTTCATCTACGCGCTGACGTTCCTGTCCTCGACCCAGAACAAGACCGTGCCGATCGCGGTGGTCAGCGAGTTCGTGGACGGCGACGTCTACAAGTGGGGCTCGCTGATGGCCGGCGCCCTGCTCGGCTCCCTGCCGCTGGTGATCCTCTACTCGTTCTTCGTCGAGTATTACGTCTCCGCGCTCACCGGCGCCGTCAAGGAGTAGCGGCTTCGCTCCGGAAAAACGTACCGGCGGCCATTGTGCCGGGGCCTGCGATTGCTCAGACAATCCGCGCCGGCGCCGCGGTGTGAGAGCTGCGGGCCGAGATCGCGGAAGGTCACGCCATGGCCCACTTCATCGAGACCCGCGCCACCCTGGTCGGCGACGCCATAGCCGGGCTCCTCGCGGCCAGCGGCGGTCGCCTGGCGCGGCTGGACGGCGACCCCGACATCCGCGTGGTGCTGCGCGCCGACCTGGATGCGGACAAGGTCGCGGTGATCTCGGGCGGCGGCTCCGGCCACGAGCCGGCCCATGCCGGGTTCGTCGGGCCGGGCATGCTGAGTGCCGCGGTCTGCGGCGACGTCTTCGCCTCGCCGAGCGTCGATGCGGTCCTGGCCGGGATCCTGGCGGTGACCGGGCCGGCCGGGTGCCTGCTGGTCATCAAGAACTACGCGGGAGACCGGCTGAATTTCGGCCTCGCGGCCGAGCGCGCCCGGGCCCTCGGCCGCAAGGTCGAGACCGTCATCGTGTCCGACGACATCGCGCTCCCGGCGGCCAAGCAGCCGCGCGGGGTGGCCGGCACCCTGTTCGTGCACAAGGTCGCGGGACACGCGGCGCGGGCGAGCGCCGCGACCATCCCGGGTT
>NZ_VRVD01000002.1:0-49900 GCF_008040015.1 Methylobacterium sp. WL18
CATCCAGCCCATCGGAAAGCAGCCCGCCCGCGGCGCCTGCGCGGGCGGGCTGCTTTCCGATGGGCTGGATGGTGTGGTGAACAGGAACATCCGGGCGCGCATGGGGTCTGAGGACACCGTGAACCTGCGCCGCTTATGGTAAACAACTCCTCAATCGACGGTGCGCCCTGTCAGGTGCGATTCTCTATCTTCAGCAGAGAGCCACGCCCGCTCTCCTCGACGCCTGGAACGATAGTGGAATGCGATCCGGGACCCAGCAGGGAAAGCGCCGCGTAGCGGCACGCTCCTGGAGGGACATAGTCGCTTCGCGTTGCCTCGTGCTGGGTCCCGGGCCGCATTCCGCTGGCGCTGCATGCGCCCGGGACAGGGGCTGTGCGAAACGTCCAATGCTCCGCTGCGCCCGCTTCAATCGAGCTTTCAGGATCCGGTGAACTCCGCCGCACCCTTGGGCCGGCGCATCTGGAACCGGGTTTCCGCGGTGGCGTGGAAGTAGTCGAAATATCCGCCGCGCATGATCGGATGCATCGCGGCGGTGTCGACCATGCCGTCCGATACGAACCGCTCATCGACGTAGATCGACACGACCTGGCCGATCACCAGGAAATTCTCGGCCTCGCCGCCGCCGAGCGGCACCAGCGGGACGGTCTGGAGCCAGCGGCATTCGAGGGCGGCAGGCGAGGCCGCCACCCGGGGCGGGCGCACCTTCTGCGAGGGGGCGGTCTCCAGGTTGGCGAAGGCGAATTCGCTTTCGCCTCGCGGCAGGGGCGCCGAGGAATCGTTCATCCCGTCGCGCAGGTCCCAGGTCGCCAGGCTGCACACGAACTCCGCACCCTCCTCGGCGAAGGTCATGGCGTCCTTCCGGCCCGAGGACGAGAACGCCACCATGTCGTCGGCGACCGCGTTGAAGAACGAGTAAGGCGCGAGGTTGAGCTTGCCTTCGCGGCTCATGGCACTGATCCAGCCGATCGGGCGTGGCGCCACGATCGCCTTGAGGGGGTTGTGCGGGAGCGCGCGGGCCTCGCGCGGGACGTCGAGATCGTAATGCACGGATGCGCCTTCTGAGTCGGGACGCACTCAGAGATAGGTCACGATCTCCGAAAGACTCGGCCGCGGACGGTCGGACGGCACCTCGCGGGCCCGGCCGATATGCACGAAGCCGGCGAGCTTCTCGGATGGCGCCAGGCCCAGAGCGTCCAGCACCCGGCGATCGTAGGCGTACCATTCCGTCAGCCACGACGTGGCGAATCCCGAGGCGTTGGCCGCGACCACGAGGTTCATGGTGGCGGCACCGACCGAGAGCAGCTGCTCCCATTCGGGGATCTTCACGTGCGGGCCCGTGCGGGAGACGACCGCGACGGTCAGCGGCGCGTGCATCAGGCGGCCGCGCTCCTGGGCGAGCCGCTCCGGGCTCGCATCGGGGTTGTCTGCCGCGAACGTGGCCGCGATGATGTCTCCGACCCGCTCCCGCGCCGCGTCGGCGATCACGATGAACCGCCAGGGCGCCAGCTTGCCGTGGTCGGGCACCCGGGACGCCACGGTCAGGATGGTCTCGAGCTGCGCGCGGTCCGGCCCCGGGCCGTCCAGCAGCAGCGGCGGGACCGAACGGCGCGTCGTCAGGAGGTCGAGGGTGGCAGTCATGCGTCCTGTCCCGCGGATGAATCGGGACCCGGATGTGGCACGCACGGGCACCCGGGGGAAGACCGTGCGGCCTTGCCGCCGCCATGGTCCGGAGGCACAGGCGGAACCGGACCGGGACTTGATGAGGATTCGACCGATGCGCACGAGGCTTGCCGCGATGGCGTTGGCAATTCTCTCGCCCGCCCTCATGCCCGCGGATGCGCGCGCGCAGCAGGGCGTGTTCCAGAACCGCCTCGGCGACCCCCTGCCCTCCCCGTCGATCACCAGCCCGACCTTGCCGCCCAACATGCCGCCGGCCGAACCGGAGGCGCAGCTGTCCCTGTCGGCGCTGTTGTCCGGAGCGGGGGTGCCGCTGCGCAAGGGCCTGGCCTGGCGGATCTACGAGGATCGCGGCGACGGCACCCGGCCCTCGATCGTCGGCCGCTCCATCGAGGCCGAGCCGAACTTCACCCTGCCCCCGGGCGCCTACGTGGCGACCGTCACCTACGGCTTCGCCAGCGCCTCGAAACGCATCGTGATGGGCGGACAGCCGGCCACCGACACCCTCCGGGTCGCGGCCGGCGCGCTGAAGCTCGCCGGCGCCGTCGGCGACCAGAAGATCCCGCCCGCCCAGGTGGTGTTCTCGGTGTTCGTGCCGGTGGGCACTAATTCCGAAGGCCGGCTCGTGCGCTCCGGCATCAAGGCCGGGGAGATCCTGCGGCTGCCGGAAGGCACGTATCACGTGGTCTCGACCTACGGGGAATCCAACGCGATCCAGCGTGCCGACCTGCGAGTCGAGAACGGCAAAGTCACCGAGGCGACGCTCAACCACCGCGCCGCCACCGTCACCCTCAAGTTGGTCGCCGCCTACGGGGCGGAGGCCTATGCCGGCACCGCCTTCTCGGTCCTCACCCCCGGCGGCGACACGATCCGCGAGGCGATCGGCGCGTTTCCGCAGGTAACCCTGGCCGAGGGCGACTACGTGCTGATCGCCCGGCATGACGGGCAGGTCTACACCCGCGAGTTCAAGGTCGAGAGCGGGATGGACCGGGACATCGAGGTGGTGGCGAAAGCCGGCTGAGCGTTCAGTTCAGGCCATCCGCCGCGCCAAAGCCACGCAGGCCGCGACCGCGAGCGCCGCCCCGATCATCGCGGGCTGGATCCGCTCGCCCAGCACCAGTGCGGCGATGCCCAGCCCCATGAACGGCTGCAGGAGTTGGAGCTGCCCGATCGCCGCGATGCCGCCCCGGGCCAGCGCCCGATACCAGAACACGAACCCGATCAGCATGCTGAACAGGGCGACGTAGCCGAGGCCGACCCAGGCCGGCAGCGGGATCGCGCCGGGATCGGCCGGGCGCAAGGCCAGCGCCAGCGGCAGGGAGAGCGGCAGCGACAGGACGGTGGCCCACACGATCACCTGCCAGCCGCCGAGCCGCCGCGCGAGCTTACCGCCCTCCGCATAGCCGAGGCCGCAGACCAGGATCGCCGCCAGCATGAAGGCGTCCCCGGGCCCCGGCGGCCCGTCGAGGCCGCGCGCCGCGAAGCCCACCGTCACGAGGGCGCCCAGGATCGACAGGATCCAGAACGCCGCGGAGGGGCGCTCGCCCGACCGCAGGGCGCCGAACACGGCGGTGGCGAGCGGCAGCAGCCCTACGAAGACCGTCCCGTGCGCCGCGTTGACGGTGCGCAGGGCGAGCGCGGTCAGGAGGGGGAACCCGACCACCACGCCCGCCGCCACGATGGCGAGCGCCCCGAGGTCGCTCCTGTGGGGCCAGGCCTCCCGCAGGATAAGCAACGCGGCGGCTCCCGCGAGCCCGGCCAGGGCCGCCCGTGCGGCGCTGAGGAAGAGCGCGTCCATGCCGGTGAGCGCAAGCCGGGTCGCCACCAGGGAGCCGCTGAAGATCGCCACGCCGACCAGCCCGTCGATCCACGCGCCCGGCTTTACCGAGGCCAGGTCCCGCCCGGCGCCTGGGTCGGTCAATGCCGTCGATGCTTGCCCGGATCGTGCCACGACTGTCCCCTCGGTCTTGATCCGCCGGGACATGCGCCTGCTGTGCGTGCTCAGATAGGGACGGTTCGGGCCGGACGAGCCGAACTGTACCGGCCGCGCGGCAGGACACGTGCGGTGGCCTGACGATCCGGCCGGTCGGTTCCATGTTCAGGCGATTAACATTTCTGCGATCACGCGGAACGATGCGTGCAGGTCGGCCCTTTCCCCGCGCCCATCCCGGGCCGCTGGAGATCTCGATGCGTCGCCTCGTCCTCGCTTCCCTCGCCGCCGCTGTCCTCGCCGGACCCGCCCTCGCCGCGAACACCACGCCCCCGACGGTGGCCCCCAAGTTCGAGAGCGTGCCGCAGGACGCTGTGCTGAGCTACAACCTGATCGGCCTCAACATCACGGACGCCGAGAACAATACCGTCGGCGAGATCAAGGACATCGCGATCCACAACGAGAAGGTTGTCGGCTACATCGTCTCGGTCGGCGGCTTCCTCGGCATGGGCGAGCGTTACGTCGCCGTGTCGCCGGCCTCCGTGGCCCTGGGCTACGATGCCGACGCCAAGAAGTGGAAGGCGATCATCGGCGCCACCAAGGAGCAGCTGAAGTCCGCGCCGGAGTTCAAGTACGACGGCAAGTTCAAGCGCTGAGCGTTCGACGGGGCTGCCGGCGGCATGGGCTGCCCGGCGGCCCCGGTTCTTCCGAATCACCTCGGCGCTTAATCGCAGCGGAGGCTTCGAGGGATACGTCGGCACGGCGCAGTCGAACAGGCGCCCGATCTAGTGCGAGACCCGATCCGCCTGCAGAGCCTCACGGGCCATCCGGTTGACGAGTGCGTCCCGCTTGGCCTGGCGCAGGATGATGCGGGCCGCCGCTCTAGCGTTGGCGGCGCGCAATGTCGCCTGAGGCCCCCCTTCGCGCAGCACGCGAGATGCCAGAGCCCGAAACCATTTCACGTTGGCGAGCGCTGCGGCTCTCCGGCTGATCGGGCCGCCGACGTCCAGCGGCTTCTCTACTGTGGCAGCGGCCATTGGCTCAATCCTGGACTGCTTTTCGCCACTTGTCCGCGAATGAGACAAGAAATGGCGATGCTGCTCAGACTCGGCAATAGTGATGCCGGCCGACCATTTTAGAAAACGACACAGATCAGGGGCCCTGACGGTGCGCGGACGCACGGGCCCGTTCAATGCCACCTGAGGCCGACTCAGGCGGTTCGGGCAGCCACGCCGGCGCCGGTACGGACAGCGGGCTCGGCGTCGCTGGGCCCCTGGCCGCGGATCAATCCGTCATGGGGCGTTTGGGGAGAGCTTGGTCGCAGGAGCCTGGGCCTCACGCCCGGCGTCGTCCTCGCCTCGTACTGCGAACGGGGCTGCAGCTCCGAAGCCGATGACGGCGTCGTCGAGAAGCGTATCGAGCCTGTCGGCGACCCAGGTCGCGCCGTCGAGCATGGATGTCAGGATGGCGTGCATCGCTTGCCTCCCCGCGCAGGGTATCTGGGCCGTCTGGGGCGACGGAGCGCCGGGTTGCCGGGCGTTCCGTCGCCGGGTCGGATCGCATCAGACGAAGTGAGCCGGCAGGGCGAGGCTCAAGGCCTGGACGTAGGAGCCGGCCAGGACCGCGAAGGTGGCGATCGTCGCGGCGGCGGCAATGGTGAGGCGGGTTGCGAGGGGCATTGGAAGTCTCCATCAGGTCCGCGAATGTGTTCGCGGTGTGACCCTGATGTATGCCTAAGCTTTCCGGGCGGGCGTGCTCCGGCACACCTGGGCCGCGATCGATTTTGTCCGCATTCGGCTCAGCGATTGCGCTGAAGCAGGCTTGCGGCGGCGCCCAGGCTCGAGCCGACGGCGAGAACCGCCAGCAACGTTGCGACGCGTGCTTCGGTCGGGCTCTGCTGCAGCGTCAACAACTGGAGCAGGTCCCGGACGATCAGCAAACCGCAGGCGACCGATCCCAGCGCGGCCAGGAAGGCCAAGACCTTGAACAGTGCGGGATACGCGCAGCCGCCGGGCGAAGTCCGCAATCTGGTTCTGGCTCCCTCCTGGACGAGCGGCGGGGTGTCGGCATGGTCAACCGATCGTTGCTCGGAACGCGAAACGTCGCTTGGGCCGACGCGCGCACCGGTTTGGACTCCGCGCATCGGGCCGGCGATCCTGGCGGCCCGCCGTTCAGGCCGCCCGCACGGTGGCGAGGAAGCGGCCGACCTCGGCGGCGAGGTGTTCGGACTGCCGCGAGAGTTCCGATGCCGCGCCCAGCACCTCGCTCGCCGCCGATCCGGTCTCTTCCGCGGCGCTGGCGACGCCGGTGATGTTGCTGGTCACCGCCCCGGTCCCCATGGCGGCCTGGCTGACGTTGCGGACGATCTCCTGGGTCGCCGCGCCCTGCTGCTCCACGGCGGCGGCGATCGAGGTGGTCACGCCGCTGATCTCCTGGATCCGCGCCGCGATCGAGCCGATCGCCGTGACGGCTTGGCCGGTGGAGGCCTGGATCCGGGCGATCTGGCCCGAGATCTCCTCGGTGGCCTTGCCGGTCTGCTCGGCTAGCGCCTTCACCTCGGAGGCGACGACGGCGAAGCCGCGTCCGGCGGCGCCGGCGCGGGCCGCCTCGATGGTGGCGTTCAAGGCCAGCAGGTTTGTCTGGCCGGCGATCGACGAGATCAAGCCGACCACGTCGCCCACCCGGGCCGCCGCCGTGCTGAGCTCCTGCACCAGCACAGCGGTCTGATCCGCCTCGCTGACGGCGCGCTGCGCCAGGCTGGCCGAGCCGTCGACCTGGCGGCCGATCTCCTGGACCGACGAGCCCAGCTCCTCGGCGGCGGCCGCCACGGTGTTGACGTTGCTGGCGGCCTCCTCGGCTGCGGCGGCCACCGCGCCGGACTGCGCCGAGGTCTGGCCAGCCATGGCCGACATCGCCCCCGCGGTTGCCTGAAGCTCGGTGGCGGAGGCCGAGACGAGGCCGATGATGCCGCCGACCGCCTGCTCGAACGTCTCGGCCATCTGGCGCATACCGGTCTTGCGCTGCGCCTCGGCTGTGAGCCGGGCCTCGGCCGTCTCGGCCTCCAGAGCCTTCATCTGGATCAGCCCGTCTTTGAACACCTGCACGGCGTCCGCGATCGTGCCGATCTCGGTGCGGTCGCCCTGGTGCGGGATCGTCGCCGACAGGTCGCCGGCGATCAGGGCTTGCATCGGCTGCACCACGGACCGGATGCCGCGCGTGACACCCAGGACGATCACCGCCCCCGACAGGACCGAGAGGACCAGGGCGAGCCCGATCGCGATCAGGGTCACCGTACGGGTCTCCTCGAACACCACGAGCCCCTGTGCCTCGGCGGCGCTGGCGCCTTCGTTGTTGAGGGCGATCAGCTTCTCGAGGGTGGTGGAGACGGCACGACGGGGCGCGAGCCCGTTCGTCTCGTAGAGCGCGTAGGCCTGCGCCTTGTCGCCCCGGCGCGATAGGGCCAGCACCTCGTCCCGGACAGCCCGGAAGGTTTCCGACGCACGGCTCAGCGTCGCGTCCAATGCCTGCTCTTCGGGCGAGCTGATCAAGGTGCGATAGAACTTGGTCTTATCGTCCACGGACTTGTCGAAGTTGCCGATGTCCTTCTCGATGGTGGCCAGCAGGGCCGGATCGGTCGCCTGCGTGTGGCGCAGGAGAAGCCCGCTGCTCCGCGCCGTCAGCGTATTGATCTCGCTCAGCGTCCTGATGCTCGGCAGCCAGTTGGTCTCGATGGCGACGGTCTGATCGCGCAGCTTCTGCGTGCTGACGAGCCCGAGTATACCCAGGCCAACCACGAAGACGGTCAGGATGGTGAACGCCACGATCAATTTCGTGCGGATGGAGACAGATTGCAGCGTCACGGCACCCTCGGAATGCAGCGGAATAGCAAATTTGCGCAGGCTGCAGCCGCGAATGCTTAACCAACAGATGTTAACAACCGCTGATTGCTCTGGTCCCGTAATTACGGACGAAGCCCAACGCGGTATGGACGGAGTTGGCCGTGCTGGCCCGCCGGGAGATCAGAATCGGACACCCGCGCGGGTATATTCAGGGTTTCGCGATGGCGCGATCGGCAAGATGCCGGAACTCGCTCGGCGCCATCCCGTATTTGTCCTTGAACCGCCGGGAGAAATGCGCCTGGCTGGCGAAGCCGCAGCCATAGGCCAGGGTGCCGAGGGACAGGTGTCGGCAGCCCGGGTCGGCCAGGCGCTTGGCCGCGGTCTCCAGCCGGCGCTGCCAGATCCAATCGGAGATGTGTTGCCCGTGCTCATGGAACAGTTCCTGAAGGCGGCGCAGCGACACGCCGACGGCCGCCGCGAGCTGGGGCGGGTCTAGGGTCAGGTCGCCGAGATTGGCCTCGACATGGGACTTGGCCCGCTGGACCACGACGGTGCCGTGCAAAGGCCGGGGAACCTCCTTGGCCAGGCGCTCGGCGATACTGGCCGCGATCAGGTCCACGGCGATGGCCGACATCCGCTGGGCGACGTCGGCCGTGAGCGCGGTCTCGACATGCAGCAACGTGTCTAGGAACGTCGTCACCAGCCGAGCGCTGCCGAGGTCCCGTCCGATGGTCAGGGCCGAGAAGTGGCGGGCGTCCCCGAGCAGGCTTTCGAAGCGCTCTCGGGGGATTTCCAGGAGCAAGGATCGGGACGGTCCGGACGTCTGTCGGACGGACGGGCTCGCCCGATCCAGGACCGCGATCTCACCGGGCTGCACCACGGCCTGGCGCCCGAACTGCTCGCACACCGACGTTCCGGACAGCTTGACCGTCACGGCAAGCGTGTCCCGTTTGTGGTTTCGCCGAAGCGTGGCCGGGGTCGATTCGACCCGCACGGCGCTGAACGTCGAGCGGGTGATCAGCAGCGACCCGAGATCGGTCCCTTCGAACAAGCCGTGGAAGGGACCATCGTCCACCCGAAGCAGTTCGGCTGGCATCAGGCGGCTCGTGGCAAAATCCCTCCAGAGATTGAAATTCGTATTGGATCGATCACTGATAGCTGAAAAGATGATTTTCATCGAATCGCAAGTCGTCTCGGCAATCTCGATCCAGGATTGCCGCATTATCGATCAGCGCACCTAAAAATGGTAGATCCGAATTAATTGGTCTAAAAATCAGATATTTACTGTATTCAATCTTTTAAGATTCGTGCGAGATTTTTGTATTGGAAATAAAATTTCGATCACTGGCATTGGGCGGAATAATCGTCACCCTTTGTAGTGGCTGTTTTGTATGAGTTAAAACGTCGCGCAGAAGAAGGCCGTTATCTGCGCGCTGTGGCCCTCGGCAAACCCACGCGGCGATGCTGTGTGGCTCTACTTCGGAATGTCAGTCGGTATCGATCCTGGGATGGCCGGGATCGGGTCGCTGCACGGGGGCCTGCAACGCCGGCGGCAGCGCTGGCCCCGATTGGAGCGCCTCGTCCGCATTGTCGCGCATCGGAGGCCCCCGGCGCGACGGGGCTGTCTGTCACCTGCGCCATGTCATCGATAGAGGCGGGAGCGATCAGGTCCGTCGTCGTCCTTGCCTCGAGGCGTCCCGGCTTGGCCGGTTCAGGTTTCGAGCGTGGCGGCGCGATCGATCAATCCGCGATCGGAGGGCCGGCCTCGTCGGGGGCCTGCCGCGGCAACGGCCGGGGCTTGCGCGCCGGCTTGGCCGGTTGGACGGTCCGAACCTGCGGGGGCGTTTGCACCGCGGGTCGTTGCGGCGGCCGCGGCGGCCGGGCAATCGGAACGTTCCTCAGCGCGGTATCCGGCGTCTCGGCCGCGGGGGCGGCGGGGCTCGACGGCTGCGCGACGGCGGCCCGATTGTGCGGCACCGCCCGCTGCGGCTGCGGCGGGGTGACTGAGGCGGGGCCGACAGCCGCGGTCTGTGGCGCCGCCGTGCAGGTCTGGCCGCAATTGCTCACGACGGCCTCCACACTCTTGCCGTCGATCATCGCGGACACGATGCACCGGCTCGGATGATAGACGAGCTCGTACTGGAACCGGCCCTTCTCATCCGAGTCAGTGCGGAACTTGTCCTCCAACACCACCGGCATGTGCGGACGCTCCGTCGTCCCGATGATGTAGAGCCGGCCCGTCGCGATCGCCGCGAGGGTGATCTCCGGTGCCGCCGAAGCGGGCCCGCACCACGCCAGGGCACCTGCCCCCGCCGCGGCGACAATCGAGGCGAAACGAACCAACCGACAAATCTCCGAGTTCAGCCCGCGATATGCGAAAGCCAGACCATCTTCAGGCGGAGATAGTTCTAAACCCGAAATTGCATAGGTAGAACGAATTGTCTTCAGCGCTGTCGCCAAAGAATTGATTTCGTTGTGAATGGGTTGCGGCGCAACGATGCCAAGCCGATACGCCCCATCGGCGCCTGCGCGGCGACGATCCGACAAAACAGATTGTGAGGAGCGTCCTGGGAAGTCTTGGTGGGCGCACTAGGGTTCGAACCTAGGACCCGCTGATTAAGAGTGACCTGCTGCGGCCTTACGGAAGCAAACGCTGCATAACAATCAGCCGGAATTTCCGCAATCATTGCTTGTCCTTAGCCGCAAAAGTTCGTTAGCGTTATAACGCGATCACACGCGATCACACGCGACCAAACGCCCTCAGTCTGTTACGTATATGTTACGTGGAGCTGCACACCATGGCAAGGCCTCTGACCGCGCGCTTTATCGAACAGGTCAAGCCCGAAGCACGTGTACGCGAGATCCCGGATGGCGGGCTTCCAGGCCTGTATCTTGTTGTCCAGCCCTCTGGAACTCGCTCCTTCACGCTGCGCTATCGACATATATGCCGCACCCGGAACATGACCTTAGGGCGGTGGCCAGCGTTTTCGCTCGGCGATGCCCGTGAAGCTGCCCGTGTGGCGCTTCGTGCTGTCGCAGAAGGACGTGATCCAGCTGGCGAGAAGCGTCACGCCAAAAGCGACGATTCGACTCTTTGTACGGAGGTCGGCCGCCTTTTTATTGAACGCGATCAGCGTCCGGCAAATCGAACCTGGAAGGAAACGGCTAGGCTTCTAGGCCTTCGCTCCGTTGATGATCGCCTCGTCGTCATCCGCGGCGGCATCCTCGATCAGTGGTCTGGCCGACGTGTCGAGGAGATCCGGCGCCGGGACATCATCGCCATCCTGGATGTCCTCAGCGCCCGACCGGCAACTAAGCAGAATACCTTCGCCGCCCTGCGCCGGTTCTTCAACTGGGCCCTAGCGCGCGACCTTATTGCGACGAGTCCGTGCACCGGAGTAGAGGCTCCTCAGCCTACACCAGCGCGAGATCGCGTTCTAACCGACGATGAGCTGGGGTGGTTCTGGTCAGCCTGCGATACCGTTGGCCCCCCCTTCTCCACGCTCTTCAAGCTTCTCTGCCTAACTGGGCAGCGGCGTGAAGAGGTGGGAGGTATGCGGTGGTCCGAACTGCAGGGTAACGCCTGGACCATTCCGGCCGCACGGGTGAAAAATGGGCGCCAGCACTCGTTAATTCTCCCCGCGCCCGCCTACGCGCTGATCGCAGGCGTACAGCAAATAGGAGGCTGCCCCCTCGTTTTCTCAACCACAGGGAAAACTCCCGTGTCGGGCTACTCAGAGGCCAAACGGCGCCTCGACGTGGCAATGCTGAGAAGGGCACGAGAACATACTGGTCGGATAGATCTGCAGATTGCGCCGTGGCGGCTGCACGATCTGCGCCGCACGACCGCATCAGGAATGGCGAAGCTCGGCATCGCCCTTCCAACCATCGAGAAGGTGCTGAATCATGTCAGCGGATCCTTCGGCGGGATTGTTGGAGTTTATCAGCGGCACGAATTCACCGCTGAAAAGGCAATTGCATTAGAAAGATGGTGCGAGCACGTCACTGCGCTTTCCAACAAATAATTATAATGTAAATGTGGTGACATAGCATGGTAATTTCCCGCGAAGAAGTAGTAAAAGAGATTGTAAATCTGCTTCAGCCTGCTTCATTACCTGAGGATGAATTGGCGAAATCAGTTTTGGCAGAAATTGACCGCAAGGCTGAAGAAGACGGCCATTTCGATTATTTTCACGGTTCCAGCTCTTTATCCACGCGGAACAGACGCGAACGATTGGGTTTAATTGAAGAAGTAAGTGCATCTGCAACAAATTTTCTGAGATCTTTAGATGCATTGGCAGGCGAGGATCGTGCGGTCATGTTCGCGTACCTAAAGCAGTCTGGCGTTGTCCTGCGCGAAGAATTTTACGAGATGCTAAAAAGACTTATCGAAGTTGCCGAACAGCAAAAAATATATTGTTCATTGGGGCGAAGCGGGGGCGCCATAGAAGCGCGCGCCGATATGGATAGAAAGAAAATTTGTGCAATATTTGCACTAAGCTTACTACGTACATATCATACCGGGAAAATATCTCGAGGATGCCGGCGATACTTGGACATAACCGCCGTTTTAATTGAACATTTCGAGCCGCTCGAGACATCAGATGTGCGGAGGGCATGCGAAGAAATGTTTAACCTCCTCTGCGCGCACGAACAGGATGACCGCTAAGCAGGCTGTTCGTGCGTGCGGTTCTGCGCGCTACTGTTAGGGTGCTGAGCGTCGCTTTAATTTGAAGTGAGTGCTTAGCATGAACTCTCAGCAGTCTAATCAATATCAGCATTACACCTTAAGCCAACTCTGTGAGCGCCTTAGATGTTCGCCCATGAGTGTTTGGCGATACCGTCACGATCCAAAGTGGAGCTTCCCGCGCGCGATTCAGGTCGGGCGGCGACTACTGTGGCGAGTCGATGAAATTCAGGGATGGGAAGAAAATAGAAGAGTTATTTAAAATAATTTCAGCAAAATATTGATTGTTTTATCTCGTATATCAATGAATACTGGCGGGACATACGGTAGTTTTCTTTAAGCGCCTGCATGAAGACCTGCAAATTCTCATTATTTTACGGCAAATTTGCTTACGACATTCAGAAGTCGCGTCTCTTCGGCGCGAGAGTGTGCATGCGCGCCTAAAAACCATGCTCGAAAAAAGGTGGATTTAGCTATGTCTGGAAATAACAAATCTATCACGGAACAAAATACCCCTGACACGCAAAAATTATATGCGGCCGCCACAAATAAAAATAGCGGGAACCCCAATGAATCACGAAGGCTACCCCGTGATAACCCAATGCTCTGTGCGCGACGTATCCATATAACATTTACAGATTTTAGGTTTATCTACGATCAATTTCATGAGGGACGCAGGGAATTAAATATAGCTGAAGTCGAGAATAGGATCTGGGCCTTTCTCGATAAATCCCTTGACGAATCCGGGAATCCTTTCAAGCCTAGACTCCGAGATGTCAAGGAAATTCTGTCTGCTCTAAAAGCTGCGGCAGACTTACGGAATGGGAGGCCGCAGTGAATAAAACAATGCAAAGCATCGTCGGCATTGCAGCCGAATATATAAAGCGCGGGTGGTGCATCATACCTATACCAATTGGCGAAAAGGCTCCCATCATAAAAGACGGGCCGAATTTTCGGATCCGCGCAACGAAACTGGAGGAGCATTTTGGAACGGGATGCAACATTGGTGTCATTATGGGGGAGGCAAGCGGCGGGCTAACCGACGTTGATCTTGATTGTAGCGAGGCCTTGTGTCTAGCGCCGGGCATTCTACCAGTAACAAATGCGCGTTTTGGACGATCTAGTAGACCTTTATCTCATTATCTTTATATTACCGACCTGGCCGAGACACGTAAGAAGGGCACCATTTCGTTTAAAGATCCGACCAACGGCTCAATGCTTTTGGAAATTCGCATCGGGGGTGTAGGAGGAACACAGACAGTCTTTCCGGGCTCAAGGCATGCGTCGGGGGAGCGGATCGAATGGGAGCGCTCAGGAGACCCGACGCACGTAGCAGGTGCCGAATTGTTACGCCGCGCCGCTATCTGCGCCTCGCTCTCGCTCCTCCTTCGATACTGGCCCGATCAAGGCTCCCGTCACGATACGGCTTTGGCGCTAGGAGGTTTTTTAGCTCGGTGTAATGAGGCCTTCCGAGAGAATGCACCTAACGTCGTTGCTAAGCTTGCGGAGCTTGCCGGGGACGATGAAGTCGAGGATCGACGCCGTGCCGCAAACGATGCTGTGGAAGCTTTCAAGAGGGGAGAAAACACCTACGGTTTACCGAAATTGCAAGAAATATTCGGTGAAAAGCAAGCGAATGCTGTTGCGAAATGGCTTGAGTACAATTCTGTAAATTCGGAAATTCAAATCGATGATACTGCGCTGCTTATCAAAATCAACGCTAAATATTGCGTCGTTGACATAGAAGGCAAAAATTGTGTGGTCGCATTTAAAAGAGACAGGGTAGGCCGAACCAAGCCTGTTTATTACACTTTTGAAGCATTTAAAGGGCTGAACGATCATATCAAGGTTGGGCGGCAAAAAGCGGGATCCTGGTGGCTCTCTCACCCAAATCGGCGACAGTACGACGGTATCACGTTCGCCCCAGGCATGAGGGGGGAGATCTGTGAGGCGCCGGGGCTGCTGAACCTGTGGCAGGGCTTCGGCATCAGTCCGCGCCGAGGTGACTGGTCGCTGATGGAGCGACACATCGATGAGGTGCTCGCGGGCGGAAACGTACACCACGCTTTGTATATCAAAAAGTGGTTGGCCTGGTCGGTGCAAAGCCCAGGTGAGCGCGCAGAGGCTGTACTTGTGTTTAAGAGCGACGAGGAGGGCGCGGGGAAGGGGACGTTGGGCAACGCGATTATGCGTATATTTGGAACGCACGGGCGTCGCGTAGACCGGGCCGACCACCTGACCGGCAAGTTCAATGCACATCTGCAAGATATCTGTTTTCTTTTCGCGGATGAGGCGTTCTGGCCCGGTGATAAGTCGGCAGAAGGTGTATTGAAAGGCTTGGTGACGGAGCCCACACGCCTCATCGAGCCGAAAGGCATTAACCCCTACGAAGTAGATAACTGCCTGCACATTATGATTGCTTCGAATAACGCGTGGACAGTTCCAGCGGGGCCGACGGCGCGGCGCTTCGCAGTGTTCCGGGTGTCAGCATGTCGCGTTGGGGATGACAAGTGGTTTAGGGCCATCCACGAGCAACTCGATAACGGCGGGCGTGAGGCGATGCTCTTCAGTCTACTCAACATGGATCTTGGCAAGTGGCACCCACGCGACGACGTGCCGAGGACGGCCGAGCTTCTCGTTGAGAAAACTAGTACTCTAAGCCCAGAGCAGAAGTGGTTCTTAGGAGTGCTGGCGAACGGGCGCCTGCCGTCCTACCCGCCTCTTTCCGGAAACGAATGTGTGACCCAGTACCTTTACGAGGACTACGTCACGCATGCAGGAAAAACCGGAGCGCGCTTCAGATCCATCGAGGTGCAAATCGGAAAATTTCTGAAAGATCTACTTCCAGGGCTGAGGAAGGTTGAGCGTCGCTTCAAGGCGAAGGGCCGAGAGAAGCGGGGGAACGTCTACCAGTTCCCATCCCTCCCTGCGTGCCGACGCGAGTTCGACAAGTTACTTCAGCAGGATTGGCCATGGGAGCAGCCTGATGACTGGATGGATCCTGATAATGATTCCGAAGAAGCTGATGACGGGCATGAGTTTTGATGTCGAAATTAGTGACGTGATGCGGGTGGGGAATATCGAATTGGTTGACCGACATCCCGGGCGCGGGGATGCGGCGCGCTAAGTAGTTGATGATAATAGCAAAACGGCATATGCGACATCTGCGATATCTATTTTACAGCAATAGATACGCATCCGATTATTTATGCGTCCGCAGGACTCGCAGCGATGTCGACGATTTCTCTATCGCAGATATCGCAAATGCCGCAACTTCTTGTTTATCAAGCACTTAATAGACTGAGAGCTAGGGCGAAAAAATGCTGCGCGATCAGCAGATATTGCACAGTTCTGCTTGAGTTCGGCGTCGCCAAAGTGCCTTGTGCGGAGTTCGTGCAGACAAAGCCTGCTATGTTGGGCTTCTACACCTGAAGGAAGATTTGGCCATGGACCTAACGCACTTGATTCAGCCGGTAATTTTCGCGTTCGGTTTGGGGAATACCGATGGCTCGTCCCCGCACTTAACGCCACGTGCTAATCAAGAACGCCGCCTGCCTCGACATCAGCGAGCTGTTTCGAACATGGCATCTCCATCAAGGCCAAGCGGTAACCGGATCGGCCGACCTCGTGCATCATCCTGGCCGCACAAACGCTGGCTCTTTGAACGTCCTTTCCGACCTAACGGAGGGGCAACCTCCGTATATTTATATCACTTTCGTCGTCCGTAACGGCCGAGTTCAAGAGCAGCGTATCGCCATCTATTCCTTGCCCCGCCCTCCTTTCGGTGGCCGCCGCTGGTTTTTCATCTGTCCGCTGATTGGGACGCGGGCCTGCCGGCTTTACCTGCCCCGCGGGGCCGAACGCTTTCTTTCCCGAGAGGCGCACAAACTTCGCTACGCGGTTGAGCATCGGGCCCAGGATGCCAACGACATCGCTCGAACCTGCCGCCTCTACGCACGCATCGCGGGTGAGGCTCCGCCAAATGGAGCGATCAGTCCCCCTCCCCTTCGGCCAAAGGGCATGCACCCGACAACCCATGCTCTGCTGACCGACCGCCTGATCCGCGTTCAGGAACGGATCGTCGGGCGACTCGGAGCGTGGCTTGAGAAATGCAGTTCGGCAAGCAGCACCCGTAGCGAGAAACCGCTAGAGCGAGGCTCAGACGGCGAGGCGTCTGCTCAACGCAGACCACATACATCAGACGCCTAATCGCCGCTGTCGCCCCCCTGAGCGCCGTTCCGTGCGTCCGAATGGATGATGCTGCACTGCCTTGCATTTCGGAGCCGGTGAAAGTTTGAGGGCCATGTAGGTGTCCGCTTGCAGCAGCCTAGCATCCTTGACGCGAGCGGCCGATATTGGCCGTAAGCGGAATGGCCGCTTCGGAGGAGGTGTGCTCGAAAAGCGGACAGGCTCCTACCGACCCAAGCCGGTCGGGCAGGCTCGTGTGACAGCCGCCGGAAAGCGGACCGCGGTATCTTTCGCCACGGATGGCAGCGATTGTGCCCATGCGATAGAGGGTGCTTTTGCAGGCGGCTTGCATTTTGGTCCCCTGGGCGGACGAGAACTTCATCGGGGAGGCGTGCTCGAACCGCCTCGGCTGGCTGTCTTGGCTTCGGCGGTCACCTGCCATGCCTCTTCAGCCACGCTTCCATGTCGGAGATCTCCGTGACCTGGTCGGCAATGATTTTCTTGGCCATCGCCCTGGTGGCGGGATCCCTGGCATGCTTCAGGGCGACCCTCGCCATGGCGACCGCGCCTTTGTGATGCGGGATCATGTGGGCGTAGAAGTCGACGTCGGGGTCGCCGATATAGGGAATGTCCATATCCTTCATCATCGCCGTGTCGGCGGCCTTGAATTCTCTGGTCGAGGCGTCGTCTTTCGCGTCTGACTTCGTCGAGCCCATCTCCATGCCGACCATTGAGCCGTGACCGTTCACGCCCTGCGCGAGGACTGGGCTAGCCACCCCGGTCCACAGCAGAGCGACAGCGAGAAGTGCGGGGTTGTGGGTCATGAGTTTTCCTCTCCGGGGTAGGAGCCACTCGAACTTACCGCTGTCGGTCGCGCCTTCCGGGCTGGCGAGTTGCACCGCGTCGTTCGAGCTGTCGCCAAGTGCGCGGCATCGCCGGTTGCGTGGCTGCCGTCGGCCGGGTCCAGGGGCGCTTGAATGGGCCTGCCGCGTATTTCGAAGATGGGGCGTATTGACGTCGGTCGTCGCAAACGGCTTCCAATCCTCAATTAACAAAAGCGATGAATTCGGATTGCAGAGTTTTGTCGATCCTGTCCGTATTAGACGCAAGATGCTGAAAAACTGAATTTTAATTGCCGGACCAAAGCTGGTTCTCAAGGTGCGTAGCGCGTAAAGACAAAATCATGGTCTGACGATACGCGAGCATGGCATGGCGCGCAGGTAATCATTAGCTCTTCGCTCCGGTTGGGCTTGCCACCTTCGAATTGGCCGTACCCCCATCCGCCCGTATCGGCGAATTTCTTAGAGTCCTTGACGCTGAATTGCACGTTCGTCGGGGAGCCGGGAACGAACGATTGCGTTTGGCCGAAAACCGCGTCGTTTTCGGCGGACGACACATACTCCCACGCCAACCGCGCGATGATGGCGCCATCCGGGAATGGGCGCGTCCCTTCCCGATATGCCTTGACCGCGATGTCGTTTCCAAGAACGGCACGAATGTCGTTGAGCTTACCCGCTTCGTGCGCCACGCTGATCAATTGCCAATTGCGGTACCCTGCAGGAAGTCTGATGCCGAAGATCGGAGCAGCATCGTCATCAGCACTTCCAGCCGCCAATGGAAGAAAGACCATGACGCAGCCGCCCATGATGTATGCACCGAGGCGAAGAAATGCCGTTCTCATGGTGTTCTCCCCCTGAACCCTATGCTGAACTATTTCTCGATTGACGCCGCTCCGGCGGTTGACGTCAGATCCGTGTGGCGGAGTCTTGAGGCCGCCATGCTCGACCTAAAGCGCTCCACGTGGTTTCGCCGGGTCGGTTCCGGAAGCCTGAAGCACGCAGGCCTCCACCAGCCGCGAGAGAGCCTCCGCGGCACGCCTCGGATTGCCGTCGGTCAAGCAGTGACGCTCCGCCAGCCACAGGGGGTCGTCGTAACCGACCCAAGTCCGATCCGCCGGATCACACCACACGAGGGCGCGTAAAGGCAGGTCAACGCCGATGGTCTGGTTTGCCTGCATCAGAGGCGTTCCGCCTTCCGCCCTGCCGAACACCAGCAATTGCGTCGGCCGCAGATTGAGCCCCGCCTGGGCCGCCGCGGCCGCATGATCCAGTCGGAGGAACACCGTCAGGCCGCGCTCCGCCACGGCGCCGACAAGGTTGTCCATGGTCTCGCCGGGCTGGAACCGGCTCTCATGCTCGATAAAACCGGCCGTCATGGGCGAGGCTCCCTGTCCCAGCGGGCCGCCACCTCGTCCATTTTGGCGGCCAGCTCGCTTGGGGTCAGGATGCTCTTCGCGAACAAAATATTGGCGAACGCGGCGATCCACCGCTCGTAGTAGCTGAGCGCACCGACCATCTCGGCTCCAAGCGCCTCGACACCCCTACGCTTCTCCTCGGTGTTGAGAATCTTGTAGAAGTCGAGCACGTCGGCGAGGGCGTGACACCGCTTCTCCCAAGGCTCAAGTTCGTGTTCGACCCGCTGGATGTGCCCACCGTCCAGGCCTCCGATGTCGTTCGGCAGCCGCTTCAGCAGCATCTCGGTCTGGGTCATCGGTCGGCTCCAGCAATTGGAAGCTTGACGGGCGCGACGCCGATCATCGTGTCGCGCGTGACAAGGGCAGCCAGTTCCTCCTCGCCCCAGCCTTCCGTTTCTGCCGGTCGCCGCGGCAGGACGAGGTAGCGGACCATCGCGGTCGAGTCGCTCACCCGGATCTCGACGTCGTCAGGGATGATGGTGCCGAACTCTGCCAAAACCGCGCGCGGCTCGCTCACGGCACGGGACCGGAAAGGTTTCAGCTTGTACCAGTCGGGTGGAAGTCCAAGAACGGGCCGAGGATAGCACGAACACAGCGTGCAGACGATCAGGTTATGCACCTGGTCGGTGTTCTCCAGCACGATAAGCCCGGTGTCGTCGTAGAAGCTGATTCCGAGCTCCTCGCAGGCGGCTCGGCCGTCGGCGAGGAGACGTTCCTTGAAGTCGGGGTCGACCCAAGCCCGCGCGACAACCTTGGCGCCGAGAGCGGGGGTGCGCGAGTCCAGGACTTCGATCTGTCTCCGGATCTCGTCCGCGCCGATGAGGCGATGCTCGATCAGGAGTTCCCGCACCGCGGTCTCCATAATCTCGTAGTAGCCGGGTCGTCCCGTGTGGACGATCTCCGAATGGGGGTGATCATGCCCGTGATGATCAACGTTCGGATCCCCGTGCGCGCTCATTCCCCCATCCTCTCAAGCCAGGTCTCGAACACTTCGATGTGCAGGCTGTCGCGCGACGAAGCCGCATAATCGGGCCAGAGCTGCGCCATCGCGAAGGCGACGCGGTAGTAGTGCAGCCTCGAACCGGCGTTGCGCCCGTACGCTTCCTCCTCGTTGTCGATGCCGGCCGGTTCGATGACCTTCTCGATCACACCTTCACGACCACGCAGGTACAGCGGCACGCGATAGTGCCCGACCGGAGAGCGCTTCGCGATCCTGACACCCTCGCCAACCTTGAAGCTGGGCGTCTCACCCAAAGCCCATACGATGCTCTGGTCCCGCTCAGTAGCTGTCATCCCTGGCGTCCGCTCGGTCGGCATCTTCTGAAAGGTAGCGGTAGCCAGCGCCGTCCCGCTCGGCGAAACCCACGCCGGGATAGGGCCAGTGATAGCCTAGAAGCATCGCGTGCTCGCTCGCCGCGCGGTCCAGCAGGCGTTCGCGGCTGGCGATGGCCTGCCCGTCGTCGGCGTCGAAGCCGAACGTCCACCTGGGATTTGGGAAGAACACGGATGGCGTCGTGACGACGTCGCCGGCGATTATCAGCCCGTCTCCTCCGGCCACCTCGAAGGAGAGGTGGCCCGGCGTGTGACCCGGGGTCGCCATGGCTCGGATCCCGGAAATCACCTCGTCTCCGGGGCGCACCATCGTAACCCGGTCGCGTACGGCTGCGTACTGGCGACGGGCCCCGATCGCGAACGGCCGCTGAGCGTCAGGAAGCTTCGTCCAGACGTCGTCGTGGTTCCAGAAGTCCCACTCGGTCGCGCCGGCATAGTAGGTGGCATTGGGGAAGCGCAGAGCACCGTCTGCCAGGACGGTCCCCCAGATGTGATCCGGGTGACCGTGGGTGAGGACCACCTTCGTAATGCTGCCGGCGTCGATGCCCGAGGCCGCGAGGTGCCGAGAGAGTTGCCCGAGACCCGGCTGGAACCCCACTCCGCCGGTATCGAACAGGATCAGCTCCTCACCGGTGCGGACTAGGGGGATGTTGGCCGCCGGCTCGTAGATTTCCGAGCGGATACCGGCGCCCTCCAATGCCGCGCTTCGGTCTGCCGCCGGCGCTTCAGGGGCCAGCAGTGTCGTAGGCAGTACCAGATGCCCATCGCTGAGGACCGTGACTTCGTAGGAGCCATGCCTGAAACGATAAGGCGCTCGCCTCGCCACTTCCGAGTGAGCGCGCTGTTCGGGAGTAACTGCGGAGTGCACGGACCGGCCGTCCGTAGTGTCCTCCTGCCCAGTCATACCGCGGTCCCCGATCCCGGGCCACGAACGTGGCTGGCGCTGGCTCCGGGCGATCCAGGCTGCCTTGTTCGACCCTGCGCCTCGGCACAGATCCGGTCGCGGAGCTCCGGGTCGTCGGCAATCTCAGCGCTGGTAAAGCGCGGCGTGATGTGTTGCGGGCAGTTCCAATCGAACGCCTCGACCCTGATCAGAAATGCACGTTCGATCACGGCCCGGTAGCCAGGCGGCGCGAGACGGTCGACCTGTTCGGAAAAGTCGGTCCTCTCGACGCCCCGCATGCGGCCGAACAGTTTCAGGCGGCGCCGGCTTGGATAGTCCATTAGGAACAGCGAGACACGGTCGTCGACGGCGACATTTCCGGTCGTCACGTACTGCCGATTGCCACGGTAATCGGCGAACCCCAGGTCAGCCTCGCCGAGGACCCTCAGAAAGCCCGGCGGACCGCCGCGGAACTGCACGTAAGGCCAGCCGGTCTGCGAGACTGTCGCGATGTAGAAGCCGTCGCGTGCCGCGATGAACGCGCGCTCGCCGGGACCGAGCCGCGCGCCGGGCTCATCGAGCGCGTCGTACCGCGCGTAGAGATTTCGGCTTCCCTGCGCCTCTTGAACCGCTTTCACCGACTGCGTGAAGGCGATATCGGAGTACCTGCGGCCCATATTGCCTCCTCCCCGTCAAATCGTCCTCGCTTGGATCCTCTGGCGCTGTCGCCGACTCGGATTTCAATTTGGCCGTACTCGCTCAGACACCTTCGTGAACGAGGCGGGTGAATAGCGTTGGCGTGATGACGAATTGGCCCCAGACTTCGTCGAAGGCTGCCGTGGGTCTCGCCGCCACGATTTCTTCCAGTGATCTTCCCTGCGCCTTCAGTGCGGCGACCTTCTCCCGCACCGTGACGAGCATGTCGTGGAACCGCTGCAGCCCCGCGCGGTCGCTGACTGGAAAGCCGTGGCCGGGGATGACGATGGTGCTTTCGGTCGCCTGGGCAAGATTGGCTTCCGCAGCACGGATGCTCCCGTCGATGCTACCGCCGGTCGAATAGTCGATGAAGGGGTAGACACCGTTCCAGTACGTGTCGGCGACATGCAGGACCTCGGGCTCCTCGAAGTGAACCGAGATGTCGCTGTCCGTGTGGGCGGGCCCATAGTAGCGCAATGCCAGCGTGGTACCGTCGAGGCTCAGGCGGTGATCTGTTGCGAACACCTCGGTCGGCAGTGCCGCTTCCGGAAGCTGCACGAAGTCGTAGTCCCAGTCCTCGACGCGCTGCGTGGTCGAGAGGTGCCGGCGCGTGTTCTCATGGGCGATGATTGTCGGGGACAGCTCGTGCAGCCAAGCGTTCCCGTCGGCGTGATCGAAGTGCCAATGCGTGTTGATCAGATGCGTGACCGGTTCGGGGCCGAGCGTCGCGAGCGCTGAGGCGACCTGCGGGCGCGACACGGCGATGCCGGCGTCGACGAGAATCTTACCGGCGCGGCCCGCCAGAACCGCGATGTTGCCGCCAGATCCTTCCAAGACCGCGATGTTGCCGCGGAGATGGTGGACCTTGATGGCAGCCTTCGCCGCCTCGAACTTGATCGTCTCGACGATACCGCGCGCTTTAGCGAAGGATTGTCTCGGGGAGAGCCACGTTCCGTTCGCCCCGAATGTCGTATCCGGCGTGCCACAGAGGCAGAGGCCTCTGTGGGAGAGCTGAAACTGAGATGACGGCATCACACGGCTCTCCTTCTGGCGGGCGGGCCGCTATGACGCCGACAGGAAGTCGCGAAAATCCGCGTTAACGCGGTCCTTGTGGGTGGTGCACAATCCGTGTGGGGCGCCCTCGTAGACCAGGAGCTTCGCATCCTTGATCATCTTCGAGGACCGTCGCGCCGAGGCATCAATCGGCACGATCTGATCGTCGTCGCCATGAAGTACCAGCGTCGGAACATCGAAGCGAGTGAGATCTTGCGTAAGGTCCGTCTCTGAGAACGCCCTGATGCAGAAGTACGAAGCGGGGAAGCCTGGCATCATGCCCTGCAGCCAGAACGCCTCACGCACGCCCTCCGAAATGGCTGCACCGGGGCGGTTGTAGCCGTAGAATGGCATGCTCAGATCCTTCCAGAACTGCGACCGGTCGACCTGCACAGCGGAGCGGAGGACGTCGAACGCCTCGATGGGCGTCCCGTCTGGATTGTCGACGCTCCTGAGCATCATTGGCGGGATGGCGCCGATCAGAACGGCCTTCGCGACCCGCTCCGTGCCGTGCCTGCCGATGTAGCGGGCGACTTCGCCCCCTCCCGTCGAGTGGCCGACATGCATGACCTCCCGAAGGTCGAGAGCCCTGACCAGCGCGGCTAGGTCGTCCGCGTAGGTATCGAGGTCGTTGCCGGTCCAGGGTTGGCTGGAGCGGCCGTGCCCCCGCCTGTCATGCGCGATGCAGCGGTACCCCTGGCTGGCGAGGAAGAACATCTGATCCTCGAAGGCGTCGGCGCTGAGAGGCCAGCCGTGGCTGAAGACCACGGGTTGCCCCTCGCCCCAGTCCTTGAAGTAGATCTCGGTGCCGTCTTCGACCTTGATCGTTCCCATGCGCCGCCCCCTCGCGTGCCAACTGCACCTCAGCGGCCGGCGACGTTACGGTCGAGGAAGTCCCGAATCATGGGCGCCATGACGTCGAGTTTGTCTTCAAGGGCGAAATGCCCGGTATCCAGCAGATGCAGCTCGGCGTCGGGCAGGTCTCGCAGATACGGGTGTGCGCCGTCGGCCGGGAAGATTGTATCGTTCCGGCCCCAGACGATCAGCGTCGGCGGCTTGCGCTCGCGGAAGAAGGCCTGGAATTGCGGGTAGAGTGGTACGTTGGTGCCGTAGTCGCGGAAGAGGTCGAGCTGAATATCCTTGTTGCCCGGCCTGTCGAGAAGCACCTGATCGTGCAGCCAGTTGTCCGGATCGATCCGGGTCACGTCGGCGACGCCGTCGACGTACTGAAACTTCGTCGTTTCCGGCGCGACGAGGAAGGCGAGAGCGTCACGCCGTTCCGGGGTATCCTCGCGCCAGTAGGCCTTGATCGGATCCCAGAATTCCTTCAGCCCCTCCTCGTAAGCGTTGCCGTTCTGGACGACCAGCGCGTTGACACGTTCGGGATGCTTGAGGGCGAGCCGATAGCCGACCGGGGCACCGTAATCCATCACGTACATCGCGTAACGGCCCGCCCCCAGTTGGGAGAGAAGCCCATCGACGAGGTCGGCGTAGTGCGCGAACGTGTATGCGAACGTCCGATGATCAGGAGCATCGCTGCCGCCGAAGCCCGGATAGTCTGGTGCGATGACGCGGTAGCGGTTCGCGAGGAGCGGGATCAGGTTGCGAAACATGTGTGACGAGGTCGGGAAGCCGTGCAACAGCAACACGACCGGTGCGCCCGCCGGGCCGGCTTCTCGGTAGAAGACGTTCACGTCGTCGACCTTGGCGGTGCGGTAATGGGTGACCGGAATGCTGGCGGGATCAGTCACGTAGCCACCTTCGCATCGAACCACTCAATCGAAGTTAGCGTATTGTGATCGACCGCAGAATGCCTAAGCTGCGAAATCCTTGATTTCGCGGGGCGGAACAATGATTGACCGTCTCGATGCAATGCGGGTGTTCGTCACCGCCCTGGACGAAGGCAGCCTCGCCTCCGCCGGCCGACGCCTCAATCGCTCGCCGGCGGCCGTGACGCGGGCCATCGCCGCCCTTGAGAGTCACGTCGGAGTTCAGCTCCTGCACCGGACGACCCGACGGCTGCAGTTGACCGAGGCTGGCAAGCAGTACGCCGCCGTCTGCCGCAGGGTGCTGACGGACTTAGGTGAAGCCGACCTCGCCGTTGCCGGACATCGGGCTGCCCCGCAGGGCGTCCTGACCGTCACCGCCCCCGTGATGTTCGGGACACGTGTCCTGCGCCCGGTCGTGGGTGAGTTCCTAAAGGCATATCCCGCGATGCAGGTCCGATACCTGCTGCTCAATCGGATGACGAGCCTCCTCGATGAGGGCATCGACGTCGCGCTCCGGATCGCCCCGCTGCAGGATTCCAACTTGATAGCGATACGCATCGGCGAGGTGCGCCGCGTTCTGTGTGCATCGCCCGACTACCTGGCTGGCCGGCCGCCGATCATGTCCCTATCCGATCTGGCGCAGCACGACGCTATCGGCATCGAGCCCACGAGCCCGGAGGATATATGGAGCTTCCCCCCCTTGGATGGAGGCAGGGTTTCCCGCACGGTCCGGGTCAAGCCGCGCCTGATGGTCAACACCGACGAGGCCGCCGTCAGCGCGGCGGTCGACGGTGAGGGCATCGCCCGGATCTTCTCCTACAAGATCCAGCAGGAAGTCTTCGGCGGCAGCTTGGTCGTCCTACTTCCCGAGGACGAGCCGCCTCCCGTGCCCGTACATCTGGTCACGCTACCTGATCGGCTGTCGCTCGCTAAAGTGCGGACCTTCATGGACTTCGCCGCCGTTCGCCTCAGGGCCGACTTCGACCGCACCCCGCCGCAACCCGAGGACCGACGTTCCTCCCGGGAACGGCTCGACGCCGAGGTCTCGCGCCAGCGATTGACGCCGAACCGGAATGGCGCCGGCCGGCTATCGGGAAGTCCGTGACCGGTCGATGCGTGGATTTTGCGGCGTGCCGCCCATTCACCGCCTCAATCGCGGGTCGTCCTGATTGACGCGGCTGCGCAGCGTGAAGACCCCGCTTCCGGACAGGATGGCACTCCGGGCGAGGAGACGGCCGCTCTGCCAGTTCGACAGCCCGAGCTCGGGCTGGTTTAGGGCATATTGCCCGTCGACCCATCGGGTGAACCCGTCGCTTACGAAGGGCGCGTTCACCGTGTCATAGAAGCGCCGATGCGCCTCCGGGTCCCGACTGATCAACGATGCGGCGAAACGCGGGCTGTGGCGATTAAACAGCGCGACCGCGTGATCGAGATCATCCACGATCTTCAGGCTGACCTCGGGCGTGTCTTCCCATTCCCACTCGTAGCCGAGATCGTCCTCGGATTGGATCTCCGTCAGCGGTTCGGTGCGTTCGCCTTCGGCGCGCCGGACCCGGACGGCGGCGCTGCGCCAGGCGTCCGGCAGGACGGTCTCGTCGCCTGCCACCACATGAAGCTTGCACCCGAAGCCGCGTGCGCGGCCGGCGGCGTCCAGGGCCGACAGGAAAACCGGCACGAGATCCGCCACCCGGGCGCGATGGATGCAGCACACGTTCAGCGTGTTGCAGACCTTTCGGTCCAACGAGGCTTCGACAGCCGCGGAGAAGCGCTCCGCGTCCGCATCGCGGTCGGCCACCATCCACGCTCCGCCGGTTCCGTGCAGGCTGACCGCCGTGCCGGCCTGCCGGGCGACGCTCCCGAGCTGAGCCACCGCCCGACCCGACCCACGTGCTACCGCCAGCGAGAGCCGGCGGTCCGCAAAGAGCGCCCAACCGGTCGACCGTTCCGGGCTCTCGACGAGCGAGATGGCTCCGGGTGGTAAGCCGGCCTCATCGAGCGCGGGCACGAGGGCGTGCCGCATGATGGCCTGTGCGGTGCCGAGTGCGTCGCTGCCGATGCGGAAGACGGCCGTGTTGCCGCTGCGCAGGACGCCTGCTGCATCGGCGAGCACGTTCGGGCGTCCCTCGAAGACGAAGCCGACTACCCCGAGCGGTGCCGCCACCTGCTCGATGGTCCAGCCGGTATGGACGATGCGTTCGACGACCCGACCGCGCAGCGTCTCGCTGTCACGCCACGCCCGCAGGCCCGCGACCATGTCCTGCCGCATCCGGTCGGTGGCGACGAGCCGGGTCGTCGAACGGCCACCGCCCTGGGCGCGCTCGACATCCTGCCGGTTCGCCTCGGCGATGGCACTCCAAGCCGAAGGGTCTTCGAGGAGCGCGGCGAAACGGTCGAAGAACCGCTCGATTGCCTGATCCGGAATGGCCGACATCGCCATGAAGGCGGCATGCGCACGGTCCACTGCGGCGGCGGCCAATGCGATCTGAGCCGCGGGGATATGCAGGAGGTCTCCGGTCTCCTGCAGGACCAGCAGATGGTCGCCGGGCTGAAAGGCAGCCGCAAGCTCCGGCGTGACCACGGTCACGCGGTCCCCGCCGAAAGGCACAGGCGTTCCCGATACGAGGCGCTCGATGGTGGTCGTCATGGGAGCGGGCATAGGGCGATCTCGGTGTGGAAACCAAGCCGTGTCGTCGTGGAAAACGACCACCCAATAGAGCGGTGTGGCCACGGTGGGCGCGCCAAGGGCCTCTCTTCCGATCCGAGGGGATCCGGCCGACGGGATGAGCACGGCGCCGGCCTCACCTTCCCTGGAAGGCGGTGACCCAACTGCAGCAAACGTCTCGCCGAGACCCGCGCGCTCATGGCTTTGACCGGCGAGATTGCTGACGGGACGCGCCTTTGGCGCGAGCCGCAATCGAGCGTCCCGCTTCGTCGCGACCGGACTGTTCGAGACCCGTGATCAGGATATCGACTAGACGCATGGCCGACTGCTTCCGGTCCGGGCCGGAGCTGATGTTGGCTACGCTGGCCACCGCCCGCAGCAGGTCGAGCGGCTCCATGCCGAGTTGGATCTCGCCCGCGGCGACCGCGCGGTCGCACAACATGGCCATGGACTGCTTAATCTGGGCGCCGGACGCGGCATACAGGCCGGCCGGTCCGTCCGTCATCGCATTGAGGGCCTCCGACATGCCTTGCTTAGTCGCCATGTAGTCGACGAACACCAGCATCCATTCCCGCAAGGCCTCAGTCGGGGAACGGGTGGCTGTGAGCCGCTCCGCGGCCTCGGCGAGATGGGCTGTCTCATTCCTGTAGACCGCCTCGATCAGGGCGTCGCGGGTCGGGAAGTGGCGGTAGAGCGTGCCGACACCCACGCCTGCCGCGCGCGCGATCTCCTCCAGGCCTGCGGACGCGCCCTTCTCGGCGAAGGTCGCCTTGGCCGTGTCGAGTAGCCGGGCGCGATTGCGCTGGGCGTCGGCACGCGGCCTGCGGGCTGGCGGACGAGGCTCCTCTTCGTCCACGGGCGAACCCCTCTTGCTAAACGGAGGATCCCTCCGTATTTAAACGGAGGGATCCTCCTCTTACCGATTTAAATGCCGGCGAACAATGGCTTCGCGGGCGACGGGCGAGGTGTGTCCACCGGCAAGGAGAGCAACATGGCCGCATCATTCGGGGCGACCTCGACCACCGACGAGGTGCTCGCGGGCGTCGAACTCAACGGAAAGCGCGTGCTCGTCACCGGCGTGTCGGCGGGGCTTGGCGTGGAGACGGCCCGCGCCCTCGCCGCGCACGGGGCGCAGGTCGTCGGTACGGCGCGGGATCTCGCCAAGGCCGAGGCGGCGACTGCCATAGTCCGCGAACAGGCAGCGCATGGCGGAAGTCTCGAACTGGTCGCGCTCGACCTCGCCTCGCTGGCGAGCGTGCGTGCCTGCGCCGACGCGCTGCTGGCGGACGGCAGACCGTTCGACGTCGTCATCGCCAACGCTGGCGTCATGGCCACGCCGCTGGGTCGAACGGCCGACGGTTTCGAGACGCAGTTCGGCACGAACCATCTCGGCCACTTCGTCCTCGTGAACCGGATCGCGTCCTCGATCCGGGACGGCGGTCGGCTGGTCATGGTCGCCTCGGCCGGTCATCGCTACGCGGAGCCGGATCTCGACGACCCGGGCTTCGAGCACGCGCCCTACGACCCGATGGTCGCGTACGGGCGCTCGAAGACGGCCAACATCCAGTTCGCCGTGGAGTTCGACCGGCGGCACAGGACGCGCGGCGTGCGGGCGACGGCCCTGCACCCCGGCGGCATCCAGACCGAGCTCGGCCGGCATGTAGGCCAGGGCGCCGTCGCCCAGTCGGTCGAGCGGATCAACGCCGACCTCGCTGCGGCCGGCAAGCCGGCTTTTGCGTGGAAGACCATCCCCCAAGGGGCTGCCACGTCGGTTTGGGCGGCCTTCGTGGCGTCGGCGGAGGCAGTCGGCGGCCGCTATTGCGAGAACTGCCACGTGTCCGAGATCACCGACGGGCTGATCACCCCCGTCAGCGAGGGCGTGCGCTCCTACGCGCTGGATCCCGAACGCTCGCGCGCGCTCTGGGCGAGGAGCGAGGACTTGGTGGACGAGCGTTTCTGACATTGCAACTAGGCAACTTCGAGCCAGACCTAGCCGAAGATCGGATGTCCGCATTGCTGCGCTTACCGCTCAAAAGCAGACCGTCTTAATCCTGAAGAGTTTCGGGCGCCGTGAGGCGTACGAAAGTCGTGGATGAACGAACCCGCGGGATGGCGGTCACTGAGCTATGGGGATTTGGGCTGAGCGTGGCCCCCGTTGGGGTAGCTACAACGGGTCGGCTCCGGTGTTTGCGGGCCTGAAGGCTCCCGGACTGCCTGGTTACGAGGGCCCGGTGAGGCGGACCCGAGGTCGACGACCTCGTTGGCCAAGCTGATCCCTGCGGTCGGCACAAGCTGAGGCCCGCCCCGAAGTGCACCTCTTCGGGTCTTTGGCGGCGTCAGGCCATGCCGGGTCATGGCGAACCTGCCCGGTTCGACGTGGAGCGGAACGGCGGCCCACGGGGCTGATACCAGCCCGCGAAGGAGCCGACGATCGTCATGGGACCGCCGCAGCAGGGGCAAGGCTGCCGGGCGGGGACGTCGCTATTCTGCGGATCGGGTGCGTCGGTGGTGGGCCGGGGCGGGGTCGGGACGCCGAGGATCGCGCGGATGTGGGCCAGGCCGGCCGTCCGGTTCGAGCCCGTGAGGAAGCCGTAGTGCCGGATGCGGTGGAAGCCGCGCGGCAGGACATGGAGCAGGAAGCGCCGGATGAACTCCTTGGCCGACAGGGTCATGATCCGCGGCCGTCCGGTCTCGTCGCGCCGGTAGTCCTTGACGCGGAAGCTGACGCTCGCGCCGTCGAAGGCGAGGATGCGTCGGCTGGAGATGGCGACGCGGTGGGTGTAGCGCGCCAGATAGGCGAGCACCGCCTTCGGTCCGGCAAACGGCGGCTTGGCGTAGACCACCCAACGCTTCCGCCGTACCGAGGCGAGCGCGCGGGCGAAGGCCCTGGGATCCGAGAGCGGGGCCAGGGTGCCGAAGAAGGCGAGCGTCCCGGCCTGATGGAGGGCGGTGAGCCCTTCGAGGAACAGGCGGCGGAACAGCAGACCCAGGACCCGCACCGGCAGGAGGAAGCCGGGGCGCGCGGCGATCCAGCGGGTCCCGTCCGGGGAGAGGCCGCCGCCGGGGACGATCATGTGGACGTGCGGATGGTGGGTCATGGCCGAGCCCCAGCTGTGGAGCACGGCGGTGAGGCCGATGCGGGCCCCGAGATGCTTCGGGTCGCCGGCGATCCGCATCAGGGTGGTGCTCGCCGCCCGGAACAGCAAGTCGTAGACGGCGGCCTTGTTCTGGAAGGCAATGGCGGCGATCTCGGCCGGCAGGGTGAAGACGACGTGGAAGTAGCCGACCGGGAGGAGGTCGGCCTCGCGCGCGGCGAGCCAGTCGCGGGCCGCCGCGCCCTGGCACCGGGGGCAGTGCCGGTTGCGGCAGGAGTTGTAGGCGATGCGCAGGTGGCCGCACGCGTCGCAGCCCTCGACATGGCCGCCGAGGCTGGCCGTGCGGCAGCGCTCGATCGCAGCCATCACCTTCAGCGTGTCCAGGCTCAGATGGCCGGCCTGATCAACGCGATAGGCTGGGCCGGCGGCGCAGAAGACGTCGGCCAGTTCGATCGCGGCGACCGTCGCGGCGGGCATCGTCTCAGCCCGGCGCTGGCCCCTGTCTATGGAACAGGGCGAGCCTGTCGAGCGGGCTCGTCACGGCCCGCACCGTCCGGGTGGCGACCTTGGCGTAGAGGGCGGTCGTGTCGAGCCGGCTGTGCCCGAGCAGGACTTGGATGACGCGGATGTCGACGCCGTCCTCCAGGAGATGGGTGGCGAAGGAATGGCGCAGGGTATGGGGACCGACGCGCTTGGGGATCCCGGCCGCGCGCGCCGCCTCCACGACGACGCGGTGAAGCTGGCGCGTGCTGATCGGCCGTATCTGGTCCTGCCCGGGGAACAGCCAGCCCTGGCGCTGCAGGATGCCCTGCCGGTATCCCTCGACCCACCATCGCCTCAGCAGGTCCAGAAGATCGGCCGACAGCAGGGCGTTGCGGTCGCGCTCGCCCTTGCCGCGCTCGATCCGCAGGAGCATGCGGGTCGAGTCGATATCGCCGACCCTGAGCGCGGCGACTTCGGCCACGCGCAGTCCGGCGCCGTAGGCAACCGACAGGGCGGCGAGGTGCTTCAGGCAGACCGTGGCATCGAGCAGGCGCCCGACCTCGTCGGCGCTCAGCACGTAGGGCAGCGCGCGGGGATGCCGAAGGCGGACCAGCCTGCGGGCGAGATCGGGGCGGTTGAGCGTCTGGACGAAGAAGAAGCGCAGGGCGGAGACGATGGCGTTCATGGTCGGCACGCCGAGGCCAAGTTCCTGCTGGGCGATCTGAAAGCGGCGCAGGTCGTCGCCGGTCGCGGTATCGGGCGATCGCCGCAGGAAGGCGGCCAGCCGCCCGACGTCGCGGATGTAGTTGCGCTGCGTCTCCCGAGAGAACCGGCGCAGGGTCATGTCGTCGATCAGGCGCTGGCGCAACGAGCCGCCGGCAGCGGCGGGAACGGCGAGGACGGTCATGGGACGGCTCCGCTCGAAGGAAGGGAGCCGGGATCGTCCGCCCGGACCGGGCGGTCCTCAATCGACGCTCGGCGTTCGAGTCAATCCACCGACGTCGACGCTGCCACCCATCCCGCGCGAGCGGGTTCGTTCATCCAGCCATCTGAGACGTTCAGGCGGGCGCTTCGTGGTGGCAGTTGCTGGCCGAAAGCCGTCAGTCCGCTTCGGAGAACGTTCGCCGGAAAAGCGGACGGGCTCCAAGTCCGACACCTACCCGCATTTCTACGCGGATATGGAGATGTTCACGAACAAGATGCCCCGGACGGATCCGGCGATCTGGCTGCTCCAGTACGTCTCCTGGGAGGTCGCCACCAAGGTGAACAATTTTTGGATCGGCGTCGAAGTATGCCCTTCACAAAAGAGCTCCGAAATTGCTGATGTATTCATCAAATCTGAACCTTAGGTGGGATCAAAATTTCCATCAATCGTAACCCTATCTCCAAAGTAAGCAATTTCATAATTTTAATTATTTGAGTAGATTCAGAATTTGGCTATGCTTCGACGCCGATCCACAATCAGGATCTACGGGACGCAATTTTTTTGCAGGGGTGCGGCAGTAGCCGCTGTTCGGGCTATTGTCAGAATCGTGGGTTTCGTCAGTTCGGTGCGACAGGACCCAAGCCGGGAAATGGTGGTGTTAGCGATCCGACCCGAGAGTTTCTGACAATATGGTCGAAAGCGACACAAGCTGCGCCGCCTTGCGACACGACAGGCGTCTGCGGCTGCCGCTATGGTGCGTCGACCTGGGAGGCATATTCAATGCGGCGATCAATCCTGTTCCTCGCGGCTGGCCTGATGGCCAGCCGTCTGACTGGCGCGATTGCGGAGCCAGCGGGCGATGGTGTCGCCGACCTTGGCAGCTATGCCGCTCGCGTCGAGATCCATCCGATCGGGAGCCTGACCCTGAGCGACCGTCAGTTTCTGACCGGCACGTCGGACGGATCGAAGCCTGTCACGGTCACGGGGGTCCTCCGGATCGCTAAGGCGGGGACAGAGCGCCTACCGACCGTCGTCCTGATGCACGGCTCGGGGGGCTTAAGCGGTAACATCGAGTTCTGGCAGCGGGCGCTGGCCGAACGCGGTATCTCGACGTTCGCGCTCGACGGTTTCACGGGGCGCGGCCTGACCTCGGTCAACACCGATCAGAGCCTGCTGTCGCGCACGAACCTGATCCTCGACATCTACCGTGCGCTCGGCGTGCTCGCGAAGCATCCCCGGGTAGACCCAGCGCGGGTCGCCGTGATGGGGTTCTCACGCGGCGGACAGGCGGCGCTCTATGCCAGCCTCAAGCGCTTCGATACGGCCTGGAATCGCTCAGGGATCACGCCGGCGGTGTTCTTGCCGGTGTACCCGGACTGCTCGATCCGCTTTCAGGACGACGCCGCGACGGTCGGTCGGCCGATCCGGATGTTCGGCGGCAGCGGCGACGACTACAATCCCGTTGCGTCCTGCACCGCCTACACCGAGCGGCTCAAGGCGGCCGGGGCCAATGTCAGCCTGACGGTGTTCCCAGGGGCCCAGCACGTCTTCGACAACCCTGCGGGCCCGCCTCAGCCAACGGTGGCCAAGGGTGCGCAGACGGTCCGCGCCTGTTCGCTTCACGAGGCAACCGATGGGGCGATCGTCGAAGGGCCGAAAGACACGCCGTTCACCTATGCTGATCCGTGCGTGCAGCGGGATCCGCATATCGGGTCGGACGAGGCCGCCCGCGTCGCGACCCTCAAGGGCGTCACGGACGCACTCGGGGCCGCTTTCGAAGGGCGCTGAGATCCATCTGGGCGTCACGTAGCTTCGCGAGCCTGCTCCGCGGCGCGATCGATCGTGGCAACGACCTTGCTCAGCGCGAGGTGCTGGATCATGTGGGCCATGCTGTAGACGACGATGAGCTCGCTGCTCGGCAGTTCGCGGTGCAGCCGCTTCGACTGGCGGTCCACGTCAGTGACCTGGTCGTCACCGCCGACGATGATCACCACCGGGAGCGTCAGGTCGCGGTCGTGCTTTTCGAGCTCAACCGTCACCGGCATCATCAGGGCGGCATCTTCGGCTAAGGCGCACAGCCGCAGCCAGGGATTGGCATAGTTATCCGGCCAGTAGGGGGAAGGTGACGCCAATCGCCCAGGCGAACGCGATCGCGTTGGCGATCCCAGCAACCCAGGGATGGCCGGTGCGCTTGTAGGCCCAGGTGCCGATTGCACCGTAGACGAGGAAGAACAGCAGGATCACCGGCACGATGATAACGAGGAAGAACAAACGTCCGAAATCGAGCCCGACGGCGAGGCCCAGCGACAACAAGAAGACCATCTTCGAGGCCGCGTAGGCGCCGCGCCCGGCACCTGGTCCGCGCATCAGCCACTCGTCGGCAAGAAAAAACGGGACGGTACCGATGAGCATCGCCAAGATGAGGGCGATCCGGTTCGGCCCCGGCATGAAGGAGGTCACGTAGGTATCGATTGGCAGCACGAGCCCGACGAAGCCGTAGAGGGTGACGGCCAACGCTCCGGCTGCCAGAGCTCCGACCGCCACCGGGGACGACGCGCTTTCCTGCGCGGTCACAGATCGAGACCGAATCCGCCACAGGCATCCTGCGGTGAGCAGACCGTACATCGCAAAATGCGCGACGAGGTAATCCGCGACTAGGACTGGGAGGATATGGGTCGGCAGCACCCGCAGGATGAGTGGCGTCGCGACGGCGGGGATTACGAGCGCCGGCCACAGGCGCCGCCAGCCGAGGCCAGCTCCGAGGGGCATTCGGCTCACCACGGGTAGGAGATGCGACGCAGGCCATGCCAGCGCCACGACGCCCGCAAGCAGCAATAGGATCCAAGGACCACGCCGATCGGGCGCCCCCAACATGCGAGACGACATCCCGAAGACTCCGTCGAGCCAGGTGACGGCCTCCGTGAGACTGGCACGGGCATACAGCACGCCGATGTGCTCGACGCCTTCCGAGACCGCAGCGCGGCGCGCTGTGCCGAACGCGACATCGCCGTAAGTTGCGTTTTCGCGCGATGGCTCGGGTGCTGAGACCAGCCCGACCGCTCGAAGGGCCTCACGGCGCAGGCCCCCTTCCCAGCCGCCAACGATCACCAGCAAGTTGCGCGGGCTCTCCCGCGTCACAGCAGGTGAGAACATCGAGACCGCGACTGTCGTTGCCACCCAGGGCAACGCCTGCGCGACGCGGACGACGATATCCGACGCCATGGAGTGGCCGAGCAAAGCAACGCGCCCATCTCCACGCATCCGAACCTGCTCCGTGACCTGCGCCGTCACTGCCACCAGATTGCGGGTGGCACCGTCCTCCCTGGCGATGCTACCGGTCAGCGGTGCCGGGTTGCGACCGTGACCAGGAAAATCGAAAGTCACCGCGACGTACCCGGCATGCGCCAGGGTGGTCGCGAAGGGCAGCATCAGCTGCTGCGATCCAGCAAAACCATGGGCGATCACTACGACAGGGCCGGGTTGCCCAACCTGAGTACGGAAGATCGTAACTGGGGTCCCGTCGATCGAGATCGCCTCGATTGCCAGCCTGTCGGTCTCCGCCCGCAAGTGCCAGAGTGCTGCCGTGATCGCGCCGAGCGCAAGGGCTGCCACCGCCGTACGGAAAGCCTTGTACGGATAAGACAGCCTCATGGCAGCCTAGGTCGGCGTGCCGTGACCGTTCGTCCTCGGGCGATAGGTATGAGGAGATGCGACAGGAGGCGATGGCGCAGTTCATGCCAATGCCGTGGATCGAGGCGCTCGTCGCCATCAACGCGGAGATTGTCGCCTGCCAGAAGCGACTCCTCGCCCATGTATCCGCATCGTCGTTTGGCAGCGGGGGGAGGACACGTCTCAAGACGACTGGCCAAACGCGCTGACTGCATATTGACTCGATCGCTCGAAGAAAAAAGCTGCAAGGAGGTGTCCACTTCTGAGGAGCGCTCAACGCAAGCACTTGTCGAGAGCCTGGTCCAATCAGCCGTGGCCCGGAGCGTCGACCCGAACGGCCGGTTTTGCTCGTGTCATCAATCCAGCATGACGTAGTCTGGCGCAACGCGGACGGCGGAAGTTGGCCGAAGGCTGTCGGTCTGCTTCCGAGACGATCTGGCGCAAAAGCTGACGATCCTCCTACGACGCATAGCGGGCCTTGACGGCTGTCACGGACGGAGGCCCACGAAGGCTTCACGCCTACTGCCAGAGGGCATTGGCCTTTGAACCACGACTGAGCCTCTTCACTTCGGCGTCGCCGATCTCGGGCGAGCGATTGCATTCTACGAAAGGTTGGGAGGGTTCCGGTGTCAGAGCGAGTCCGTAAGTTCTAATACAGGTTGTTGCGGATCTCCGCTCGAACATCACAGGATCTTTGTATGGCCGATGTCGAATATCGGTTACGGCGCGAGGGGCAGCCGCTTCGCCTCTTGGGAGCCCTCCCATGATCGCTCAAGCGCAAGTACGGGACGAAACCAAGCGACGCCCTTGCTACCGAGTTTACTGGTTACGCGGGGATGGTCGGATCGATGGAGCGGAGATCATCCGTTCCGAAGATGACGGTGAAGCGATGACCACGGCTCGTGGTATGGCTGATGGGCGCAGCGTCGAGGTATGGGATCGCGAGCGATTCATCGGGCGCTTGGATCATCATATCAGCTGATTGTGCGAGCCGGGCCGATCCTCGGGTACCGTGACTGGGATTCCGCTTCCTTCTTCAACGAGCGCATTAAACTCGTCCACAACGAAGCAACCCGCTAGCCCCACGACCGGCGGGCTTCTGTTAACCATATTGGAATCCCCGGCAGTCGGGGCTTGAATCCTGCCTTTCGCTGCTGATCTAATTTGCGTGGCCGTGGTGCATGCACGCACCTAAGCTTCCAAATGAGCAGTAGTAAGATGATACTAGAAGATACCGGACCTCAGGTTGATTCCGTCCGATTGGCTGGTGAGGTTGTCGCCGCGTACATCTCGAACAATTCCGTGCCGGTCGCTGAGTTGGCTGGTCTGATCCGAGCCATGCACGACACCATCGCTTCGATTGCTTCAGGTTCGGCTGCCAGTGCCGCCGAATCTCAGCCAGAAGTTGCACGACCATCCCCCGCCCAGATCCGCAAGTCGGTTCAGCAGGACGGTCTGACCAGCTTCGTCGATGGAAAGACATACAAGACGCTCAAGCGGCACCTGACCGCCAATGGGCTGACCCCGCAGACCTACTGCGAGCGCTACGGTCTTCCGGCCGACTACCCAATGGTCGCCCCCAGCTATGCCGAACAGCGATCAGCGCTGGCCAAGGCGATCGGACTGGGGCAGCCCGGTTCACACACCAAGCCTCGTGGGAAGGCGCGCAAGGCAGCTTGAACCGCACGGTTCTTACCCCTGGAACCGTGAGAGCCCGCTGGTCCAAGGACCGGCGGGTTTCCTGTATCGACGGGTGGCGCCTACGGTCGCCGAAGTGCCGCCCCATGCCGCCCAGGAGCTGCTCGACCGCGATCCTAGCTTCCGTCGAGAGCTGCCGGCGGTCGCGGCGCAGCTCGACCACCTTGACCCCGATCCGCACCTCGGCGAGCAGATCGGCCGTCCATTCCGCATCGTCCGGCGGTAAGGCTGCGAGACGCGGAGCGAGCAGTCCGACGAGGTCCAGCATGATGGCGGCGAGCTCCAGACCGCTCTGCGCGCCGTGACGCTCGGCGGCCCGGGCGAGGCTGCGCCGGTTCACGGCCTGGAGGCGGGGCGCCGACCACCCGGCCCCGACCGACCGGACGAGGCGTGTCACCAGCGTGGCGACCCACATCCCGACGATGATCGAGAGCGCGGAGTTGGCGAAGGCAGCGAAGTCGCCGGTGTAGCTGCTCTGAAGCGCGATCACGGCCGAACCGTTGACCGCAGCACCCATCGCCATCGGCGCCGTCCGCGGCTGCGTCATGCAGACTCCGCACAGGATGAGCGCCGGCGCCAGCGCCAGGGCCAGCATCTCGAAGCTCGTGGCCTGCGGCAGAACCGCGAACAGGTAGATGGCGGCGACGACGGCGCCGAGCACGGCCGAGTTGGCGAAGCCAAGGATGGACGGTGCAGGGTCGTCCTGCGTGGCGAAGAAGCAGCAGCCGACCGACGCCATCATCGGCGCGCCGGAGCCATCCGGCCAACCGGTCGCGATCCAGATCGAGCAGGTGAGCAGGACGACAAGGAACACGCCGCCCGCGGACAGAAGCGCCATGCCATGGTCACGGTGACGGATCGTGCGCGCGGCGGCGGTATAGCGAAAGGCGAGTTCCTCTCTGACGGGCGTCCCGTCGACGATGTGCCTTTGCAGGAGCCTGGCATCCTGGCGCAGGTCGATGAAGTCGCGCAGGCGCGCCACCAAGCTGGCGAGCACCAGGTCCGGCCAGGCGAAGTCCTTGTGAAGGACCGGATCGACCGCGTCGGCTGCCATCCGCGCGATCATCGATGCCCGCCCGAGCTACGGCTATCGCCGCGTCACCTTATTGGTGAACTGGCTCTGCGCTCACGCGGGGAGGCGAGCGTAAACGCCAAGCGAGTGCTGCGCATCCTCCGGGCGAACCCCAACGGTCGGCCTCAGTGTCAATTGCGCCGCTCCGGTCTCTTGTTCGGATCGGCCCGACCAGCGGCCAGGGCGGACAGGTTCGGTTCCGCGAGGGTGGTCTGCTCCCGCGCAGAAACGATGCGAAGCTCGTACAGCTCGGTGCGTCCTCGTCCATGCCCGCGATGACCGAGATGGCTGTTATTTTAGAAGCAAGCATGGCGCGGAAGAGTTCATCGTCAATCAACCGCGATCCAGGCGTCATAAGCCTTCGCAACGGCACCAGACCATCAACTCATGAATTTTCTAAAGTATGTTTCCTTCATGAACCATCCTAAAGAGCTCAGCGTTTTTGCTATAATCTACGTTAACACTGAGTAACACAGGTCCTGCGGTATCGAAGGCCCTCGCAAGGGCTGGCGCTAAGTCGTCCGGCCCAGAAACCTGGATGCCAGTTGCCCCAAATGCCTCAGCGTATTTAACAAAATCAACAGGACCTAGGTCCGTACCTGAATGGCGGCCATATTTCAGCTCTTCCTGCGCTGCCACCATGTTGTAGCTCCCATCGACCCAGATCATATGAACGAGGTTCAGTTTCAATCGCACAGCGGTTTCAAGTTCCATTCCTGAGAACAGGAACCCGCCATCGCCCGACACAGAGAGAACCTTTTCATGCGGACGAACGATGCCTGCCGCAATACCCCAGGGAAGCGCGACGCCCAGTGTTTGTTGCCCGTTCGAGATTAGAACCTGACGGGCACGGAAACTAGTTAAATAGCGAGACAAGTATAAACTAAACGATCCCATGTCGGAGCAAAGGGTGACGTCTGGCGTTAAAATCTGCTGCAGCTCGGCGATAATCCTCAGCGGGTGAACCGGCATGCCACCTTGCTCGGCTGCTTGCTTAAGCAAACGAACCCGATCTTCAGCAATCGCACTAAGCAATACCGACGCTTTTTTAGACAATTCCGAACGTTGAAGTCGCTTACCTAGCTGATATAAACTTTCCTCAATACTGCCAACCACTTCCACGACAGGATTGTAATGATTTTCTATTTTTGCGGGTATAACATCAATATGGACGATGGGACGATCCGAACCCTTATTCCAAATTGATGGCCAATACTCAACGGCGTCATAACCAATGGTTACAACGACGTCGGCCGACTCGAGAAGCTCATCGGCTGGCTGATTAGCAATCTGGCCAACTCGGCCACCAAACGCCGCAAATTCCTGCTCAGAAATCGCGCCTGCGGCTTGGAAGGTACCAACTACCGGCAGCGATGCCTTGTGCAATAGCGAGCGAATAGCTTGTGAAGCGTTTGGCTTGCTCGCCATCAAGCCGAGGAAAACGACAGGATTCTTAGCCTCGTTGATGATGCGAGCTGCTTCAGTAAGAGCGACTTCGGAGCCCGCGCCCAGGCTGACGATACCGCGAGAGGCAATTGGGACACATGTCGCATTTGCCAGCATAATGTCGATAGGCAGCCCAACGAAGGCCGCGCCAGGTCGCCCAGATTCAGCTGCGCGAAACGCCGCGGATAAGATCTCAGCGGTAGCGCTTGGCGAGTCAACTTCGGCGGCAAATTTCGTAACAGGTTTAAGGAGGTCTATGGAGTCGAGCGTCTGGTGAAGCGATTTCAATCTGTCGGCTACGGCGACTGACCCGCCCAGCGCGACGATTGGATCTCCCTCCGAGGTAGCTGTTGCGAGACCTGTCGCCAGGTTCGACACACCGGGCCCCGAGGTGGCAATGGCGACACCCGCCTTGCCAGTCATTCTGCCGATACCCCCAGCTATAAAAGCAGCATTTTGTTCGTGACGGCAGACCACCGTCTGGATGGATGAATCGACCAGACGATCGAAAACTTTGTCGATTTTTGCTCCAGGCACACCAAAAACATGTGTGGTCCCGTGCTGCTCGAGCATCTCAACGACAATATCCGCGCCGTTGCGATCAGATTTTATCATGTTATCCATCTTGATCTCCAGCTTAAGTAAAAGAGCGATTATGATCCTTCCGCGGCCGCAATTCTCTGTGCCATATCGGGCGAACTGAGCTTGGCGTTGAGGAAATTTTCGCTCTGAGGAAGCTCGACGTGGAGGCCATGCATTGGGCATAGCTGCGCTTCCGCTGCTTCGATCTCAAAGTCGAGGACATGACCTCCGGTTTTACGATCTTCAGTTAGAAAATGGAGGTGAAAACCGGGAACACCGAGCGTTCCAGCGTATGCTGGCGTACGAAACCCAGCGAACGTTCCGGCGACGTTCGTCAGGATAGTCTCAGCTTGACCCTTGGCGGCATCCTGCAGAGGAGGAAAGGGGCGCTTCTGCTCCCGTACCGTCCGAACTGTTATGCGCGAGAAGCGACCATCAATTCGGACAGCAGTAAACAGATTATCCTGCGTCGCGGCCGTAAGCCGGTCGATCGCAGTATTTTTGCTGATGCGGCTCAGGGAAATTCGACTGTCCGCTTTGAAAAACGTTACAACTGCAAATGGCGTTTTCTGGTCATCGGAGACCGGACGTGCACTGCCGTCGGAGCGAAGTTGATAGAATATGCCGTCGAAGCCCACCATCTCGCCGTCTAAGTCGTTGAATGTCCCTAGTCCAAAATCACCGTGCTGATGCAGTTCACCGTATGTTGTTTGCCCTTCATACACCCCGTCAACAAGAGCAGACATTAGAGATGTCTGGTATAATTCCGCAGTTTTAACAGCGTCTATTTGGCCGCTGGCAATTGATGCCGGCCCAATAAGCCCTAACGTGCTTTTTTCGTCGGATATCATGTTCACCTACTCTGACATAGCGGCCTAGAACTAAGAAGCTAACTCAGCTTAAATCGTGCCAAGTTGTGCTTTTTTTGATACTGTAAGTCGATATATACAAAATTTCGATCCGATTGAATTACCAGCTCTGCTCACAAATAGTCTTTCAAAGCTTGAGGCTACGGCGAAAACCGGCGCGTCCAGAACCGCAAACTGGTTCGTCGGCAAGTTTGGTGAAGAGGCAGCTGGGTGGTGGTAGGGGTCGTTGCTACAACGAAGATTGTGGTGATCTGACTATGCCCTCAGCCGAGTCGCCTCTTCGGCGTCGCGAGACAATACTGCCGCGGAGTATCTCCGCCGAGGCGGAGCGCGATTATACTCACTATCTGACCTATCGGAGCATCAGCAAAGTGACGATAGGATGTATCGACGAAAGGTCTCCAATCTACCGACCGGTGGCAACATCCAAGTGTTAGTGAATAGGGTCGAGAATGAGGAGAGGTTCGTGTCCAGCGATACAATCAGGCAAGCGGCGATGTAGGTCCGGCGCGGCACATAATCGTTTATGTGTCGGGATGCCTAGGTCAACGCGGAAGGAGGTTCGTCTTTGCGAGATCGACCACCGCATCGCCCCGGCCACTCAGCACCGCACGCAGCAGCCACAGGCTGAAGCCCTTCACCTCTTCCAAGCCGATGGTGGGTGGCATCGAGAGTTCCTGGGTCGCGGTCACCACATCTAGGAGAGCCGGACCGTCGTGGGCCAGCACGTCGTCGATGGCCTTTGCCAGATCGCCCGGATCCTCCACGCGAATCGCGTGGATGCCCATCGCCCGCGCCATAGCGGCAAAATCCGGGTTCTTCAGATCTGTGCCGAGTCCTACGAAGCCGGCGCTCTTCATCTCCAGCGCAACGAAACCAAGGACGCCATTGTTAAAGATCACGACCTTCACCGGCAACGCGGCTTGCGTGAGCGTTATAAGATCGCCCATCAACATGGTGAAGCCGCCATCGCCGGAGAGCGAGACCACCTGGCGACCGGGCTGTGCAGCCTGGACGCCTATCGCTTGCGCCATCGCGTTCGCCATCGACCCATGCGTGAGCGAGCCGATCATACGCCGACGCCCGTTCATGCGGAGATAGCGCGCCGCCCAGATCGTTGGGGTACCGACATCGAAAGTGAAAGCCGCATCGTCTGATGCCGCTTCACTGATCAGCCGAGCAAGATATTGCGGATGGATCGGCTTTCTACCGGGTGTGCCCTGGGCGAGATGGTCTAGGTCTTTCCGTACCGCCTGATAGCGCTTAATGCTATGGTCGAGGTGCTGTCGGTCCGTCTTGACGGTTAGGCGGGGCAGAAGTGCTTCGATTGTATCTCTTACGTCCCCGACGAGGCCGAGGTCGAGCTGGGCCCGCCGCCCGAGCTGTTCGGGTCGGATATCAACCTGCGCGATCCGGCAAGAGCTCGGTAGGAACTGCTTATAGGGGAAGTCAGTCCCAAGCATCAGGAGCACGTCACAGGCGTGCATGGCCTCGTATCCGGACGCAAAACCGATGAAGCCGGTCATCCCGACATCATAAGGGTTGTCGTGCTCCACATGCTCCTTGCCGCCAAGGGCGTGCACGATCGGGCTCTTCAGCATCTCGGCCAGCGCCATGAGTTCAGCATGCGCGCCGGCGCAGCCGCGACCGCAAAACAGAGTCACACGGTCGCCGCTGTTCAGGAGGTCGGCAAGGGCATCAAGCTCAGCCTCGCCGGGTCGCACTCGCGGCATCGCAGGCAGAAGTCCTGCCACCTTCGACAGGTCGCGCGCCGGTGCAGGCTTCAGAGCGACGTCGCCAGGCACCACGATCACGGCGACGCCACGCTGGCCGACCGCCGCTCGGATCGCATTCTCGAGCACGAACGGCATCTGATGCGGGTCGGAAACTAGCTCGCAGTAAACGCTGCACTCCCGAAACAGCGTCTGCGGATGAGTTTCCTGAAAATAGCCGCCACCGATCTCGGCTGAGGGGATCTGCGCCGCGATGGCGAGGACAGGGGTCCGCGTTCGCTGGGCATCGAAGAGCCCGTTGATGAGGTGGAGGTTGCCCGGACCGCAGGAGCCGGCACAGACCGCCAGCCGACCGGTGATCTGCGCCTCGCCGGCGGCTGCGAAGGCTGCAACCTCTTCATGCCGAACATGGACCCATTCGATAGCGCTTTGGTGCCTCAGCGCTTCTGTCAAACCATTCAGGGAATCGCCGACGACGCCGTAGATTCGCTCGACGCCCGCGCGATCCAGCGATGAAACGATAAGTTCAGCGATATTGCCCATTAATATAATCTCATTCCGGAGTGCCGTTGAGGATGGGGCAGTAAAATTGATGGACGCACATAGCTGGAAATTGATCTGCTGGATTGCACAAAAAACGCGATTTTTGTCGAAAATCGCTGCTCCACCGGAGCTATAGATCGTGCGTAGGCACTTTTGGCACGATGGTGCGTATAACGATTAGGACGCTTTGGCGAGTTTTGTATAACATTGTACGGTTGAGCAGACTATTCTCCTAGGTAAATTCGAGGCTTATGTTTCGTGGAGGACCCCTGTGTCCGGTCAGCCCAAGCGGTCGGTTAATCTGGGGCAGGGTCGGTCTTGGTCCGCATGATCGTCCCCAATCCGCCCGGCGAGAGCCCGCACACCGAATGGCGATAGGCATCCGTCCCGCTGAGATTGGGGGTGCCTAAAGGCTTGCTTCAGGTCAGGATTTATCGAGCGACTATCGCGCGGCTGCGCTTGCATTCTTCGCCAAGCGGCGCGTGACCTGAGTTTGCGGGCATGAGGCTGGCGACACAGGTGAGGCGGCCCTGTATGACATCGAGGCGATCGGCACGCTTTCAGTGCAGGCCGCCCCAATGGCGGAGCCAACCAAAGGTGCGCTCCACGAGCCAGCGCCGTTCCAGAACGACGGAGCCTTTCTGATTGGTCTGCTTCTCCACGACGCGGCAAGGCATGCCATGGACGTTGCACCGGTCCTGGCAGCGCTCGGCCGCGTAAACGCCGTCGAAGTGGGCCAGGCACAGGCTGGGTTATGCCTCCTTGCCCTCATCGAGGCATAACGCCGTCAGACGGGGACGCAGCCAGGGCTGCACGTTTTGTGGGCCGCGACCTTCTAAAGTTCTATCGCGATCGATGATGGTGGCCATCTGCCCGACCTCTGCATAAAAGCAAGTGACTCAGATCACACCGAGCCAACCTAGAACGCCCGGCGATGGCAGAGACTGATGACCCGAATAGCTTTCTCGCCTTGGAGATTTCGGAGAAGACAGGGACCGATCGATTTGGTCAACGCTGGCGCGTCGCCTCGATCCCGAGGTGATGCGCCATCAGCACGAGGTCCGCGAGCGAGCGGGCCTGCATCTTCTCCATCACGCGGCGCTTGTGGACCTTGGCGGTGATCTCCGTGATCCCGAGTTCGGCGGCGATCTGCTTGTTCATCAAGCCGCCGATCGCACATCGCAGCACATCGCCTTCCCGCGCCGTCAGCGCTCCGAGGCGCCTGGACAACGCGTCCTGAAGGCGGCCGGCCCGCAGGGCGGCGGCGTCCATCTCCAGCGCGCGATGGATGGCCTCGAGCAGCACGCCATCGCCGACCGGCTTGGTCAGGAACTCGACCGCTCCTCCGCGCATCGCCCGCACGGTCATGGGGATGGTCCCGTATCCGGTGAGGAAGATGATCGGCACGGTGCAGCCGGCATCGCGCAAGGTCTCCTGGACCGTCAGACCGTTCTGCTCGGTGAGGCGCACGTCCAGCAGGATGCATTCCGACGCTTCGCGCGTCCGGGCGATCGGCAGCGTGGTCGGATCCCGATGGGCGACCGCCGCGAGACCGGCCGACCTGCACAGACGCGTCAGCGCGCTGCGCACAGCCGGATCGTCGTCGACGATGTGAACGGTTGCTTCCTGCATGTCACTCGCAGCGTTAATTGGGTCCGATCCGGGGGCAGCGACCCAGGAGGTTCCCGCAATGCAGTGCCGCATTTGTGTCCACGGTGAACGTTTTGCAGAGCACTAGCATTCGGCTGATGACGACTTCGCTTCCGTGAGACCGGGTCGTCGGAAGGCTAAGAGGGGCGTCATCGACCGGTCAGAGATAGCGGTGGGTTCACCCTTCAACCTTTGCGGGCGACTGAATTTGAAGATAAATCTCTTCTACGATGTCTCGGTATACATAACAGTGAAACGTCCTCATGTGCGAACTGAATCCCTTTCATGGAGGATAAATTGATTTTACGCCGGGTGGATTTGAATTTGTTCCGCGTATTTGAGGCAGTTATGCACCATCGAAGCGTAAACGGTGCGGCTAAGGAACTAAATCTTACAAGCTCTGCAATCAGCCATGCTCTTGCTCGGCTTCGACGTGTTTTAGATGACGAGCTATTCGTTGTTGGAAGCGCTGGAATGGAGCCAACACCACGTGCTTTGGAATTGGCTCCAAGCATTAGCGGTGGAATGGACAATTTTCTTACCACTCTAAGTGAAGAATATTTTGATCCTGCTCGCTCCGTTCGAACCTTCACTTTGGCAGCGACCGATTACGCTGCTTCGGTACTGATCCCTCCCCTTATTCGTTTTCTATCTGAAAATGCGCCTCAAATTTCTATTCGCGTTTTCCCTGCCAACCAATTCGATGCTCTAAAATTTTTGGACGAACGGCGAGTAGATCTTCTTGTAGGCTGGTTCGCCAACATACCCACTAGGCTTAAAAGGACACGTCTTACCGTAGAATATGGTGACCTCGTTGTCCGAGCGGGGCATCCAATCTTGAGCACTCCGGTCACGATCGAACGACTTTTCGATTTCCCGCATGTGGTTGTTGAGCTAACTGGGAGTGGTGAGCAAGGAGTGGCTGGTTTCCTGAACGACCAGGGGATGGCACGCCGAACTTGGTTTGATCGCGTCGTCATTGAAAGCGTGGCTGACAACGGCCTAGTTGCTCACGTTCCCCTAACTGTTCCGCACTACTCTGTCGTACCTCACATATTAGCTCAGACCGACATGATTGCTACTATGCCACGACGCATGGTAGCTGAGTCGATCCGGGTCGGAAGTCTTGTTCGCTTAGATATTGATTATAAGACTATCGAGATTTCAGTCGAAGCGGTGTCGCATCGACGAAGTTCGAGTAATAGTAGCAACAAATGGCTTCTTTCTACGCTAAAAGATGTTTGCAAAAATATTTGAATATATTTTTTTTACAACGGCCGTATTTCGCCGGCCGATATGGTGAACTTAATCGTCAGCGAGATCGACGGCAAGATCTACGAGCGCAAGGCCGTCGTGGTAGTTGGCTATAGCCGCGGCTTGGCTCGGAGCGTGATGCGTGTCAGCTCGGATGGTGTCCCAAGCCGCAAGGCGAAGCCTGGCCACAGCCCTGTGCCGTTGTTGACGTAGAGCGTCATGGCGCCGACCGCGTAAGCGCCCGAGACGAACCCGTTGTTCGCTCGTGCTACCAGCCGGTCGAGGCCCCAGATCATGCCGCCGTGGGTATGCCCAGACAGTTGCAGGGCTACGCCCTTCGAAGTCGCCTTTGTCGCGTCCCTTGGCTGATGGTCGAGTAGGACGATGGGAGCGCCCGACGGTGCCCCGGCCAGCGCTTCGTCGACGTCATGGGCCAGTTGCCTGGAATGTGAAGCCGACAGGTCGGTCACGCCGGCCAGCACGACGGCCTCATGACCGCGCCTCAGGACCGTATGCTGATTTTCGAGCACGCCCATGCCGAGGTCGGCGTAGTGACGCATCCACGCCGCGTATTCGAAGAAGTACTCGTGATTGCCGGGGATCACCCAGACACCGTCCGGGGCGCGAAGACCGCGCAGCGGCTCGACATCGTCGCGACGCGTTGCGAGGGAGCCGTCGATCAGGTCTCCGGTGACCACGATGAGATCGACACCGAGCGCGTTAGACCGTGTCACCACCTTCCGTGCCCACCTCTCCGGGAAGAGGCGACTAAGATGCAGGTCCGTCAGTTGGAGGAGGGTGTAGCCGTCGAACCCGCCCGGGAGGCTGTCGATCTCGACAGTAACGTCCTTCAGCGGCGGCACCCGCACGGCCTGCTGCACGGCTACCGCCGATAGAAGCATAGCCAACGCCGCCTCGGCATAGCGTAACCCGGCGGGGATCGCCCACCCGCTTCCCGGCAGGAGCCTGATGGTCAAAGCTACAAAGTCGAGCGCCAACTGCATCGCCGCCGCGAAGAAGATCGCCCCAAACGCCCAGTTGAACAGCACGATCAGCACCCGCGGGAACTCGGGCGCGAAAACTGACCCGGACGAGACTCGGCTCCACAGGTGGTACTGGGACGCGATCAGTAAGAGGGTGGCGATGACAGCCTTTAGCGCGAACGGCAACGGCATGGGCCAGAGCACTCTTGCGATGACGAACATGCAAGGTAGACCGAAGATCAGGTGGAACATGCACTCGTATCGGTGACGGACGCCTATCGGCTCGGGACCGGCCCAAACCCCGGATCGAACAAGGCCATAGCACCGGCACCACTACGTGGTGTGCATCAATCTGCCCCACACTAACCGTCAGGTGCTCCTGAACACGATCCTCGTCATGATCGATAGCACCGTTACGCGTATGGGCCGTCGCAACCGTCGCTGCGGACGTCTGCTTTCTGGGAGCGTCCGCGGCTCCTTAGATGACCGAGATGGGCGCAAAGCGGAACGACCGCTTTCGCACCCATCGGCGATCCGGCATCGCGTAGGCTGACCGATTGCGGTCTGTCCGCTTCGTGACAAGGCTGCCGAGTAAGCAAACGATCTCCTACCGACCCGATCTCGCCGTTCAGACCATTTCACTGCCTGCCGAGTAAGGAGACGTTGGATCAGGGCCACGCGTCATCTTTCGCCGCCGTACAGGGTCCGACCGAAGAGCGCGAGCATTGCGCTCCAGCCACGCTCGGCAGCGGCATGATCGTAGACTGGAAAGTCCGGCATCATCCAACCATGAGCGGCCGGATACGTTTGCGATGTATAGCGTACGCAGGCCTCCGTCAGAGATCGCTGCAGCCGCTCGGCCATCGCAGGCGGGTAGCTGCCATCGTTCTCGGCAGCGCCGATGTAGACCTCCGCCTTCAGCTTCGGCGCGAACAGGTGGGGGCTTGTGGTCGCATCGGTCGCGAGATTGCCCCCGTGAAAGCTTGCGGCTGCCGCGAACCGCTCCGGGTAGGTTCCCGCTGTGGCTAAGGCCATGCCGCCGCCCATGCAGAAGCCCACCAACCCGACCGCCCGACCTCTGACGTCGTCGCGCGTGTCGAGATAAGCGAGCATGGCCTCTGCATCTTCCGCGGCCTTGAGGGGACTGGTTGTCGCCATCAGCGGCCCGAGGACGGCGCGAAAGTCACCTGCGAACACCTCTTTGGGCACGAATGGCCCGTAGGGTCCGTAGCGGTAGAAGAGATCCGGCAGCAGGACGATGTAGCCAGAGGCAGCGAGCTGCTGTGCCATGTCGAGCATCGCCGGCCGGATACCACCAGCGTCCATGTAGAAGATTACCGCGGGCCATGGTCCGCCGCTGGCGGGGATCACCACGTGCGAAGGGCAATCGCCATCGCGTGTCCGGATCGTGACTTGTTCGATTGGCATGAGGGGCTCCTCGGCGGGACGTTTGCGATGTCCGCTTTGAACCACTTGCGACCGTCAGCCAATGGACCACAAACCATCCGATCCAGTTGCCCTTCTATGACTTACAATCTCTGGTTGGATAATTAAGAGGGTTTAGACATAATATACTATAAGACACATTCCGCTCAGTATTAACGATATAAAAACGCGTACATGCCAAGCATAGTATCATTATACCTGCTTGGTTAGATCGCATGCTTAAGGTCATTGGCTGCTTCTCCGACTCACATGATTTTTGGCTCGTCGGTCTGGCGGCTGTCATGTGTGCGCTCGCTGCGATCACATGCGTCGAGCTGCTGCGCCACGCTGGCAAAGCAAGCCCGCGGATGCGCGCGATCTGGCTCGGCGTCGCGGCCGTGGCCGGTGGCTCCGGCATCTGGGCGACCCACTTCATCGCTATGCTCGCGTTCGAGCCAGGCCTACCGAGCGCCTATCACGTCGGCCTGACCAGCCTCTCGCTGGTCTACGCCATCGCCCTGACCGGGCTTGGCCTCACTATCGCGCTCGCACGCGCCATTCCGTTCGCAGCCACGCTAGGCGGAGCGATCCTGGGGCTCGGCATCGCGGCCATGCACTACACCGGAATGGCCGCGTTCGAGATCGCTGGTCACATCGTTTGGGATCCCGCCCTCGTCGTGGCTTCACTGATCCTCGGCGGTGTGCTCGGCAGCGTTGCCCTCCCGGTCGCCCTCGTAGGCGAGAGCCTGCGCGGACGCGTGACTGGCGCGCTGTTGCTTCTGCTCGCGATCTGCAGCCACCACTTCATCGCCATGGGTGCAGTCACGATCGTTCCTGATCCGAGCGTCCTGATCTCGGAGAGTGCCATTCCGGCCCGCTGGCTCGCGGTCGGCATCGCCCTGGCGAGTTTCGCCATCCTGTTCCTCGCAAGTGCGGCGCTGGCCCTCGACATCCGCGACCGGCGGCACGTGGCGCTGGAACGGGATCGCTTACACAGCCTCGCCAACGCGGCCGTCGAAGGACTGGTCGTGTGCCGGGGTGACCTCATCGTCAGCGCCAACGACAGCTTCGGCAAACTCGTTGGCCTCGCTGCGACTGAACTCGCCGGGTCAGCGCTGTCGCGGTTCCTGCCTGAAGCTGCAACCCGCCTCGCGCTGATTGAACCGTCGGATCAGCTGATCGATGCCGAGCTGACGCGCGCGGACGATGGCACGATCCCGGTCGAGTTGATCATGCGTCCGGTCACCTACGGCAACCAGCCGCACTATGCCGTGGCCGTGCGCGACCTGCGCGCTCGGCGACGGGCTGAGGGGCAGATCGAGTTCCTCGCCCATCACGACGCGCTCACCGGGCTCGCCAATCGCGCGAGCTTCAATCGTAAGCGGTGTCTGGGGCCGCTCTTTCGGTTGGCATGACGAGTTTGGATGCTGATGGCCATTGCCGGGGGGGCGTGGGGATCGGCTTGTGTCTGGACTTGAGCGTAGGTTTGAGCCGAGGCGGCTG